>JBKDSL010000022.1:0-2721 GCA_046340555.1 Bacteroidota bacterium | reverse complement strand
AATTCAATCAACTCATCGAAGAGCTTGTCAAGCGATTCTTTGTCCTGTAATCTGCGGGCTGCAATTTTCTCGAACACTTGCTTCCGAACTTCCGGGTCCTGGCTTTTGAGCAGATTTGATGCCTGTTGCAGCGTCAACTCTTGACCATCCACAACAACCGTCATAGCCCCGGAGATAGTCGAAAACTCCTGCTCCTTTTTCTGCAATTCGGTAAAGAGTGGAATATTCTCCTCTCTGAATATCTCCACTTGCTTGCGAATACCTCTCAACATAATCTCCATGCGCGCATCATGCAATGCACTTACATGCTCACAATTCAATAGCTTGCGGTTCAGTTGGTCGTTATATGGTGCAACATTCGGCTCGATTTCGGTAACGAAAAATTCGAACGCCTCTTTGTATGGTTGTGATGCGGTATCGCAACTCATTCGAATGTATCTCCAAGCCACGTCTTCTTGCAGGAAGGATTCCAGTTCGGACCTGTCGAGTAGCCATTGGCGAAGCTCCGCTGCCGACTGTATCGGGCGGTTGGTGAGTTCGGTGAAGTAGGGTTCAACATCCTGCCATTGGAAATCCTTGATGACGGCGGGCAGGTAGTGTCTTTGTGGTTTTTCCCGAATGGAAAATGCGGAATTCGTATGGGTCATGTCCTGTTATTTCAGGATGGGGTAGCCTCTTGGTTTTCGGCAGAGGCGTTTTCGTTGGCTTCTCCTTCATCGGGAAGTGCCACAATGTCTCTAACCAAAAGATACCAGGCAAACATTTTACGGATGTCGGAAGTGTAAACGCGTTCTGAGTCGAAACCGGGTACGATTTCACCAAAAACAGTGCGAATTTTTTTCTCGTCGCCTTTCGGGTCAGGCATGGTTCCTTTTTCAGCGAATGACCCCATCTTCAAGAAAACGTCCTTAAGTGTGATATCATCCTCATGCATGTAAACGGTTATGTCGTCAAGCATGCTAATGCGCTGTGTTGCCGATACAGGCTGGCGTTTCTTGTCGGCCAACGATTCCACGATGAATCCGGATTTGTTTTGTGCCAACACCTTGTACAAGCCTGGCATACCACTAACGGCGATGATTCCTTTGAGTCCCATTTTTAGAGTTGAATATTATGCCACAAAGGTAACAACTAAGTCCCCATGGGCTGATTTGAATTCACAAAAAAAGCCCGTCGAATGGTCGACGGGCTCGCTTGAGATCTTGGTGATTTGATTATTCTTTGATAAACTTGGAAGTGGATAGGATTCCTTCAACGTTTACCTGTAGGAAATAGGTGCCGGCAGGTAGTGATGAAACGTCAATAGTTCCATTAAGGTCATTATTGAAAAGAATGTCACGTCCAGTTACATCCAGTATTCGAACAGATTCAATTCGCTTCTCATTTCCAATGTTGAATTGAAGAAAGTCGCGAACAGGGTTAGGGGATACCGTTAACTGGCTATTAGATGATTCAATGGGCTCAATTCCTGTGAACAATCCATCATACTTGATCTGCGCGTTTCCAGCGCTAATGTTTAGGTCGTTCAATTCATCTCCAGCGATAAGCGCAAAGGCAACCCGGACAGAATCTCCTGCAGGAATTGTGAACGGACCGGTACTAACCACGTCAATCACGTCGTTACCGGTTCCAGTGCCTCCTGAAGTGGCGCGGTTGGTTGACAGGGTGGTGTATTTTTCGGAAGTGTTATATCCGTCTGATAGGTTGGCTCCACCTCCTCCTGCAATGTTGTCAATAGCGTAGTGTTTGAAAGGTGTAGCGGTCAACACTTTGATGCCAGCCCATAGTCCGGTAGCGGTGGTGTTATATACGTAACCCATTTTCAGAGAAGCATTTTCATTGCCTTTATTGAGGCTGTAATCCTGTATGTCCCAGTCGGCAAATATGCCTGCATATATGTTGCTGAGGGATGAGGTCGAGGTGTTTTTGATGGAGTATTCCACAATCACATATTTGTCATCACCAGGAGTGCTCCATGCAAGAGCCTTGTGGGAAACCAGAACGGGTAGGGGGGATGTGGATGGCACATCGTTGAACTTACCGAACAAGTCGAACTCCGATTGCACGGAAGGAAGGAGCTTCTGAACAACCTGCGTAGATTGGAAGTCATTGTCGGTTCCGGTATCGTTTCGCACGTTGTCGGATACTGCTGATGCTGATTTTCCAATCATCAATCCCGCCTCATATAACAGGTTTTCTCCGTTGTAAGCGAAGCCCAATCCTTCGGTTTGTCCAGTTCCATTGTAACCTATTCTTCCTTTGCTGGTGATGGTAGTGGAAACTTGGTTGATGGTTACATTGATGTAATCAACGTTCAACACAAGATCGTACAGTTGCACATCGGTGTAGGCGCCGTCGGTCATTGTGAAGCGGAAGGTGACTTTGGTGTTGAGTGGAGTGTTGGGGTTGATTTTCACTTGAAATGGATCGGCGTTGTTGTTCAAAGACGCCAATGTGCCTAATACTCCTACGGTGGTGCTGTTGTCAATGATTGTTACCCAAGGAGATGTAGCGCTGATGGTAACCGTTAGGTTTGTTGTTGGGTCTAAGTAATTGGTGATATCTCCAGTGATTCGCAATGTATCACCCACAACGAATGCGTTGTCGTTATTGTCGGTAGTGGCGATGTCAAGTATGCGAACAGATGGGCTGCTTTCGGTGAGTGACCGGTACATGTTGATGCGGCCTTTGCCAAGTTTGTTCAGATAAGCGGCGTTGCCG
>JBKDSL010000021.1:0-1670 GCA_046340555.1 Bacteroidota bacterium | reverse complement strand
GAAAACAACAATTTTTTTCATTTCAATATACTACGTTCGATATTGTTGCCACGTAAAAAATCGGCGGCAGGCATTCGTTTCTTTCCTTCAAGTTGTAATTCCAAGATTTGCAATGCACCCGATCCTGTACCTACGTACAATTTTCCGTTTGAGACCTGCAATTCGCCTGGATTCAATTTTGAAGGTAAATCACATTTGGCTGTCTTAAATACCTTGAGCATCTGTTTGGCGCCATTTTCTTGCACTAAATGCGTGTAGGCGCCTGGGAAAGGACTTAAACCTCTTACCCGGTTGTGAACCTGATTATCCGAATCATCCCAATGAATGTTGCAGTCACTTGAAAAAATTTTAGGAGCAACAGGCAGTCTGGTGATGTCTGTAGCCAATTGCTCTTGCGGTACAGGATTGGACTTACCGGCAACTATCATTTCCACGGTATCAACCAGGATTTCGGCACCCATGATCATCATGCGGTCGTGCAGCTCGCCTGCTGTTTCGTCTTCGCCGATTAATGTTTCTTGCTGAAGAATGATTCCGCCGGTATCAATCTCATGCTTGAGTTTGAAAGTGGTAACACCGGTTTTAGTACATCCATCCATAACTGCCCTATTGATGGGAGCCGCGCCACGGTAGCTGGGTAGGAGGGAGGAATGAACGTTATACGTTCCTGCCGGTGGCATGTTCCAAACCGATTCAGGTAGCATTCGGAAGGCAACCACAATAAACAGATCGGCATTTAATATCCTTAATGAATCGAGGAAGCCGGGATCGCTCAGTTTTATGGGTTGCAAAACGGGGATGCTATGTAAAAGCGCAAACGCTTTCACGGGCGAATGTTTGAGCTGCAAACCCCTGCCGGCAGGTTTGTCGGGCGCTGTAACTACAGATGCAATCTCATGTCCTTTTTGCACCAACGCTTCTAGGGATGGAACAGCAAACTGGGGGGTTCCGAAAAAAACGATCCTTGCCATGTTATTTGCTTTTCGGTTTTACAGTAAGTAGATCCACACTCATCCCTTTCATGCATATGGTTGGGGTCTTGGAGGGCTTGAAGGTTATTCCCAAAATGGTTCCTTCTTTTTGGTATGCCGAATCCAGTTTGGTAGGCTGCAGGAACTTTCCATCCGATTGCTGCAGAAGGAATCTACACCCGTCCAACGAGCGAAAGTCGCGCACAGTTACTATGGTCATGCCGCTGAATTCACTTGCAGCTAATTTATTGGATTCGCAGGACGAAAATGCAAATAATGCAATAGTTGATATGAACATCGTAATGTGGAACTTCATAACCGTACCTCCTTCCATCTACCTGTGCGAATATATAACCAAGAGAACAGTCCCATCATGGTCCAATAAATAGGCTCTGATAACCAAACCTGTTCAATGGAAGAATTAATGATGATTGCAAAGACATATACGTAAGCTAGATATATGAAGATATTGGTTAACTCAATCAACATCGCCGCTTTGGTACTGCCTGTACCTGAAACTGTACTTAATAGGATTACGCTGATGGAGAATAGGAACATGGATCCGGCGATGATATAGTAACACCCCATGGCATCTTGGATGATGCTTTTGTAGGATGTGGAGTTTCCCAAAATTGGAGTAGGACTGTTGTTCTTGTATGGGTTTGTGTGGGGGGGGGGGGTGTGGGGGGGGGTGGTGGT
>JBKDSL010000020.1:0-2215 GCA_046340555.1 Bacteroidota bacterium | reverse complement strand
ACATTACCCATAGTGATACTTCCCTCAGGTAAGGCTCCCCTGAGACCCCCGTTATTGAATATGAAAAAATCTAAACTCGGCTTCCCATGATGAATTAAAAAAGAATCGATTTCAGCCTTACAGACATCTGAAACAAAATTGCCTAAAAGACTTTCCGGCTTGCCTTTTTCCATAGCTACAGACGAAGATCCGATAATCATGTCCATTTCCTTGGAAACAGAGTCTCGATAAGGCTTTAGAATAGTCTGAATTTCAGATTCAGTTTGATAGGATGCGGTTGACGTTACTTCAATGTAATTGGCCTCTGATTGGTAAACAACCTGTTGTCGATGACAACCACTAGTCACCAACAAGCAAAGAATAATACCGAGATAAATTCGGTTGGAAAACATTTGTTGTATAGGATTACATTGCTGCTGTAATATTAGTGAGACTCGCTTACATTTGGGGGCTTTGAACAAACAATCTCATTTAGAAAATGTACTTATGGTGAAAGATGAAATCACGGTGCGGGTTAGGTATGCCGAAACAGATCGAATGGGGTATGTTTACTATGGCAATTACGCAACCTATTTTGAGGTGGCTAGGGTGGAGTTGTTGCGGAAACTGGGCATTAACTATGTGGATTTGGAAGATAGCGGTATTGCACTACCTGTTGCTGAGATGACCGTCAAGTACCTTAAACCGGCATTCTACGATCAATTGCTTACCGTTAGAACTACTGTAACAGAAGCCCAGGGCGTCAGGATAAAATTCTCCCATGACACCTTTAATGATGCTGAAGAGCTGATTAACAGTGCAGAAACCACACTGGTTTTCATTAATACTTCAAATAAGAAGCCCTGTGCTATTCCCGAAGAGGTAAAGCTTGCCATACTTCAGAAAAGTTAATTTATTTATCAAATACGCTCAATGGAGCAATCAATTGAAAGAGGATGGGAATCTTTGACTGTTTTATAAAAGCTATCGGCGAATTCTCTTGGAACTTCTAATTCCCATGCACAGTTTTCAGCCATGTTTCTTTGAAATACAGATGCCTGAACTTTGTTTAGTAGCAATTCGATTTCACCGGTTCTTGAGTACGGAAACGTTATTTTGAATTTTTCAGTTATCAAAATTCGGATGGTTTTTGCCGAATTCAAGGCAGATTCAGCCGCCGCACGGTAGGACCGTACGAGTCCTTGTACTCCTAGCAAGGTTCCTCCGAAATACCTGACAACCACTATCAAAATATTGGTCAAATCAGCCGATTTGATTGCGGCCAAAATGGGTCGGCCAGCGGTTCCGGATGGCTCTCGGTCATCTGAAAATCGGTATGCCTGTTGGCCAGGACCTAAGATAAAGGCGTAGCAGTGGTGGTTAGCTTTAGGATGTTCTTTCTTGATGGATTCAACCAGGTTCTTAATATCAGATTCATTTTCGACTCTGAAGGCATATCCGATGAAGAGACTTCCTTTTTCACGGTATTCTCCCTGTGATGATCCTTGTATGGTTTGATAGTCATTGCTGAACAGCATATCCTAGAGAGGTACAGCCAATAAGAATATGGCAATAATTGCAAAAATGATACCTATGGATTTCATACGATCCAAATTCTCTTTAAAGATCATTAGTCCAAGCGCTAGTGAAACCAAAACAACTCCAATATTTACGATAGCAAAGATCTGGCTGCTTTCCACATTCGGTTGTTTCAAACAATTTATAAGGAAATACAAGGAGAAGAAGTTTACCGTGCCTAACAATATCCCACCTAAAATACTTCTGAATGTCAATCCCTTTTGTTTTGTAAATGTTTCCCTGATCAGATTTAATATTCCAAACATACCGGCAGATCCAAAAAACATAGACATCACCAAATACATGTTATCATCTTGCATCAGGTGATGCTGAGCATATTTTATGGCGGTGTCTACCAATCCCGCGCCTAAAAAAAGCAAAATTGGAAGGTACCAAAAGTTATTATCGTTTTTTTTTGAGCTTGCATCAACTGGTTTGCCTCCAACCAATATAACGGCGGGAATGGCTAGAGCAACGCCAATGGCTTTTTGAAATCCAAACGACTCATTGTAGAGGATAACGCCTAAGGAAATTGGTATAACCATAGACATTTTGGATGCAATTGACGAGGCTGCCATACCACATAGCTGTGCAGTTTTTCCAGTTAAAACAAATACTATTATAAATAGTAGCCCAATCCCGATTGCATAAGGCCATA
>JBKDSL010000019.1:0-16868 GCA_046340555.1 Bacteroidota bacterium | reverse complement strand
TATCAAAACAGTATCGATCAAAAAGCTGAATCCGGAAAGAACCGGGTTTCGAAATAATCAATTTATAAGATTCGCAATTATGGATTTTTTGGATATCAAAATCAGCGCTTACGCGGAGTCTCACACCGAGGCCGAGCCCGAGCTACTTCAACAACTGAATCGGGAGACTTATGCAAAAGTTCTTATGCCGAGAATGCTCTCGGGACACATGCAAGGGCGGATACTCTCCATGTTCTCGCGGATGCTGCGCCCACAGCGTATTCTGGAAATTGGCACCTACACCGGCTACAGCGCCTTGTGCCTTGCAGAAGGCTTGACAGATGACGGAATACTCTACACCATCGATATCAACGATGAGCTTGAGCCGATGTCGTCGAAGTATTTCCAGTCGTCGCCCTATGCCAACCGCATAAAAGCCATTACCGGAGTGGCAACGGAAATCATACCAACATTAAACGAAACGCTCGATTTGGTGTTCATTGATGCCGACAAGGAAAACTACAGTAGCTATTTTGACATGGTCTGGGATATGCTGCGTGTAGGTGGCGTTATCATCGCCGATAATGTTTTGTGGAGCGGACATGTAATAAAAGACGCTACTCAAATGGATTATGAGACGGCTGCATTACATGCCTTTAACGAGAAGGTACATGCAGATCCGCGATGTAAACATGTGCTGATGCCAGTACGCGATGGATTGATGGTGGTGATGAAAACCTCCTAAGCCTCACATCCCATATTTAAGTTCCTTAATCCCTTTTTTTAGTTGCTAATGGTTGCGGAGGTTTATTATTGTGATTCAAACCCTAAAACCATTTACATGAAAACAAAAAGCCTATTGGCGTTGGCATTTCTCTTAACCATGTCATTGTCGACATTTGCTCAGAATGCTTCTGAAACAGCACCCGCTACCACCAAGTCTAATCCTGGAAATCCTCCTCCTCGCCCCAAAGCCCCAAAATCTTTAAAAGCTGAGCCCATACTTAAAAGAATGACAGCCGACTTGACCCTCACCCCAGAACAACAAACCAAAATCAAGGTCGTATTGGTTGAACGTGAGAAAACATGTGGAACGAATGCATGCAGTGATCAGCAACTCAAGGACTATAACAAAAAAATCAACGATCTTTTGACTCCAGATCAAGTTAAAAGACGCAATGAACTTTGGAAAAAAAGGAATGTCGGCACTGCCGTTCAAACCAGTGATTCGGCCTACTAAAAAGTCTTAGCCTGGTTTCACCATTGGATTTCACTTGAATTGATAGTATAAGCAATTGGGTTCTTGCCCTGTTGTTTATACTATCTTTGTTACGTTGCCTGTAGTTCTGGCAAAAATTCAAGAGAGACAACGATGACCCCCCAATTCCATAATGCAACCATTTTAAGTATTCAGAAAACGGGCACGATTGTAAGGCGTTTTTTCATACAAATAGACCCCGAATCAACTTTCACTTTTCAAGCGGGACAATTCGTTGCACTGAAGCTGAAATCTCCAGACGGTGATGTGATCCGTTATTACTCGATTGCCTCAAGCCCTTCAGCAGACAATATCATAGAATTATGCATCGCTTTCAAACCAGGTGGGGCGGGCAGCGAAATTCTGTGGAATAACATACAAGAAGGATCAAAACTTGAAGTGGGAGGCCCTATGGGAAAGTTCCTCCTCAACTTACCTATAACCCGCGAACTCTGTTTCATTGCCACCGGAACAGGAATTGCCCCATTGCGCAGCATGATCGGAAACATCTTCCAATCAGGCATATCTCACGGCCCTATTACACTGATTTTGGGCAGCCGAACCGAAGCCGATAACCTATATGCCTCAGAATTCGAACAGCTTCAGGCCCAGCATCCCGATTTCCGTTTTATACCCACCCTTTCTCGTCCTTCACCCGATTGGACAGGCGAGCAAGGCTATGTTCATGCCGTTTACCAAAAACACTATGCCGACAAACGACCAGCAACCTTTTACTTGTGCGGGTGGCAAGAAATGCTGAAAGAGGCGCGTAATAAATTGGAAGCTATGGGATATGACCGTGATTCGATCCGATTTGAGTCTTACGGATGATACACCATCCCCCGAAAAGGGCACCACAGCCAAAGTTATGAGCATGTGTTGACAACTTAACGGAGTGTATTTTTAGAGAGAAAAAAGGTAAAAGGTATATTTGCAAGACCGACAAAATCAGATGGGTGCAGGTTCTATAATAGCTTTGATGATTGCCGCCATAACCTTTTCCGGTTTGGCCATCATCGTATCTAAGATACTTCTGAAAACCACCGATACGCCTGCCAAATTGCAGCCGTACGAATGTGGCATACCCACCATTGGACCCAGTTGGGTGCAGTTCAGTGTGGGCTACTACTTGTTCGCGCTTATCTTCCTCATATTCGATGTGGAACTGATATTCCTCTTCCCTTGGGCCGTAGTAGTCAAGAAAATGGGTTGGGTGGCATTGGTAGAAGTTTTGATCTTCATCACTATCCTGTTCGCGGGTTTCCTTTACGCTCACAAGAAAAAAGCCCTACAATGGAAGTAACACCAAACAATACCATTCAATTTCCGGGTGATGTGATTCAGACCCCAGGCGGAGGTATCTTGGTCAGTAAGCTCGACCAAGTGATTAATTGGGCCAGAAGCAACTCGCTTTGGCCTTTGGTTTTCGGCACATCTTGCTGTGCTATAGAAATGATGAGTACCGCTTCTGCCAAATACGATTGGTCTAGGTTTGGTTTCGAGGTGGCCCGTGCCACTCCGCGCCAAGCAGATGTGATCATCATAGCAGGTACCATCGTTAACAAAATGGCGCCTGTACTGAAGCGCTTGTACGACCAGATGGCCGAGCCTAAATACGTCATCGCCATGGGCGCCTGTGCTACCAGTGGCGGTCCTTTCTTCTACAACACTTACTCCGTTGTGAAAGGTGCAGACCATATCATACCCGTTGACGTTTATGTTGCTGGCTGTCCACCCCGACCAGAGGCCTTGATACACGCCATGATGGCGCTTCAAGAGAAAATCCGGATGGGCATGACGCGCGAGCAAATCCGGACCGAAAAACCGCAAAACAGCTTTTGATGACCCGGGAGGAACTTCAATCAAAGATCAGCGAAATCGCTCCAGCTGCCACAGCCATCGAAGGAGGTGAGTGGCTGAATATGGAGGTGACTCCTGCAGATTGGAAAAACCTGGCCATGTTGATGCGTCATACAAAAGGCCTCGACATGGACTATCTTTTTTGTCTCACTTGCGTGGATTGGAAAACGCATCTCACCATGGTTTACCACCTTACTTCCACGACACATCGTCAAACGGTGGTTTTCAAAGTGAAGCTCGACCGTGCACAAGCCGAAGTGGATACCGTATGCGATATATGGCGCACTGCAGAATTCCATGAGCGTGAAGTATTCGAATTATTCGGTGTAAACTTCATAGGCCATCCAGATTTGCGAAAACTGATTTTGCCTGATGATTGGCAGGGTTTCCCATTGCGCAAAGATTATGAGGACCCCATAAACATGATCAAGTTATAACACGATGCTGCAGGATGTGATAGAGGCCGGAAACGGTGACATGATTGTGAATGTGGGTCCACAGCATCCCGCCACGCACGGCGTTTTGCACTTGGTAATAACGATACACGGTGAAACCATCAAAAAGGTGGAGCCGCACTTGGGCTATATCCATCGCTCCATCGAAAAGATGTGTGAGAGCCTCACTTACCGACAGTTCATTTACGTGACTAGTCGAATGGACTACCTTTCATCACACATCAACAATCACGCATGTGCCCTACTTACGGAGAAGGCCTTGCAGATTGAAGTGCCGGAACGCGCCCAATACATTCGTGTGATCATGGATGAATTGACGCGCTTGGCATCGCACCAGTTGTGGTGGGGCGCCATGGCCATGGATATCGGAGCGCTTACGCCTTTCTTCCTCGCTTTCCGCGAACGCGAGATGATCAACGACATCATGGAGGAGACTTGCGGCGCTCGCTTGACCATGAACTACATGGTTCCTGGCGGGGTAATGTTCGACATCCATCCAAACTTTGTTAAAAAAGTAAAAGAGTTCAACGCACACTTCAAAGAGAAGATCGACGAATACGATGAACTGCTAACGGGCAACATCATTTTCCAAAATCGTATGAAAGGCGTAGGCGTACTCTCCAAAGAGGATGCCATTTCCTATGGCTGCACGGGTCCAACAGCACGCGCCAGCGGCGTTAGTTGCGACATACGCAAACTTTTCCCTTACGAGGTTTACGATAAAGTCGATTTCAAGGAATGCATGGCCACCGAAGGCGATAGCTTTGCGCGTTATGTGGTGCGATTGGAAGAAATGAAAGAGTCGATGCGCATCATCGACCAATTGATTGATAACATCCCCGAAGGGGAAATACAAGGAAAGACCAAGGCCGTACTGAAGCCACCGAAGGGAGAGTACTACACCCGCGTGGAGACAGCCCGAGGTGAATTTGGCGTGTATGTGGTGAGTGAAGGAGCAACCACGCCTTACCGCATCAAGTTCCGCTCACCTGGCTTCAGCAACCTCTCTGCTTTAGACCACATGGCCCGCGGACAAAAACTGGGCGACTTAGTGGCAATGATGGGAACGTTGGATTTGGTGATTCCGGATATTGACCGGTAAATAGTCATTGGTCATTAGCCATTAGTCATTAGTTCTAATTAGCATTATTCGATTTTATTTAAACCAACTTAACCAATCCACCACATACTCCACTATGCTCTCCCTTGAAAACATCACCAACTTCGTTTCCGCTTGGCTTTACGCCAATCTGGATCCGACGTGGGCGTTGTTGGTGCAGTTTGTGATTGTTGGGGTATTGGTGATTTCGCTTTTCTCCATTTTGGGATTGGTGTTGATCATGATGGAAAGACGTGTGGCTGCATGGATGCAACTGCGACTCGGTCCGAACCGTGTTGGGCCAAGAGGATATTTCCAAACCGTTGCAGACACACTCAAGCTGATAGTAAAAGAGGGCATGACACCGGAAGGAGCCGACAAGTTCCTGTTCAATCTGGCTCCTTTTATTGTGATGATCGTGTCGATGGTGATCATGGCTCCATTGATGTTTGCCAAAGGATTCCAAATATGGGATGTGAACATCGGTGTGTTCTTTATAACTGCCGTATCATCAGTATCGGTGATTGGCATTTTGATGGCCGGATGGGCGTCGAACAACAAATATTCGCTGTTGGGAGCCATGCGTTCTGGAGCTCAAATTGTGAGCTACGAACTATCAGCGGGACTGGCCATACTGACCATTGTGGTGTTTTCCGGAAGCTTGCAAGTATCAACCATAGTAGAATCGCAAGCCAATGGCTGGTGGCTGCTGAAAGGACACATTCCAGCCGTCATATCCTTCGTTATTTTCATCATTGCTGTGACGGCAGAAACGAACCGTGCGCCATTTGATTTGGCTGAGGCTGAATCAGAACTCACAGCTGGATTCCACACCGAATACTCGGGCATGAAGTTCGCCCTGTTCTTCCTCGCAGAATATGTGAACATATTCGTGGTTTGTGCAGTTGGAGCCACCCTGTATCTGGGCGGATGGATGCCTTTCCATATCGGCAATTGGACATCCTTCAACCAAGTGATGGACTATATCCCTTCGTCTGTTTGGTTCTTCGGAAAAACCTTCTTCCTTATCTTCGTAATCATGTGGTTCCGCTGGACCTTTCCACGCCTCCGCATCGACCAATTGTTGAACCTCGAATGGAAATACCTATTGCCCATAAGCTTGTTTAACCTGTTGCTCGCAACTGTTATAGCCATCATGGGCCTCCACTTCTGAAAACTTCCCACAAACAAAATAAACCAACAAGCGCAACGTGTCCTTTATCCGACAATACCTTTCCGATGTAATCAGTGGTGTGAAATCGCTGCTTACAGGCATGCGCTTGACTGGAAAATATTTCATCAAGCATAAGCAAACAAACATCACCCAGCAGTACCCCGACAACCGTCAGGAGCTGTTTGCCACACTGCCAGAACGTTTCCGCGGCGAAGTCGTGATGACGCATGACGATAACAATGAACATGCCTGCACCGGATGCACGGCTTGCGAGTTGGCTTGTCCGAACGGCACAATCAAAATCGTGACCAAGTTCGACATGACATCCGAAGGCAAGAAGAAAAAAGCCATCGACAAGTTCGTTTATCACCTGGAACTATGCACCATGTGCAACTTGTGTATCGAGGCTTGCCCTACGAGCGCCATTAAAATGGCTCAGAGTTTCGAGCATAGTGTGTTCGATAGGCGTGATCTAACCAAGGTTTTGAACAAACCGGAATCCAAAGTGAGGGAGGGCGTAGAGTAATGAGCATGTCGGCAATCATATTTTACTTGATATCTGCACTCATTCTTGGTGCAGGATTGATGGCTGTTACCAGCACCAAGATTTTCCGCTCCGCCATTTATCTGTTGGCCTCATTGGTGGGAATCGCAGGATTGTATTTCTGGATGGAGGTGGAGTTCATAGCTGCAGTACAAATCGTAGTTTACGTAGGAGGTATTGTCGTGCTGATCATATTTTCTGTATTCCTCACCCAGCAGGCAGGACAGGAAATGCCAGCCACTACCAGGAATAGGACGCTGTGGTCGGTATTGGCCACCATATTCGGTTTCGCACTTACTTGGAATCTGATTTCCGCTTACGGATTCCAAGCCTTGGACGTTGCGTTCGATGATAGCGTAGAGCGTATCGGAACAAAGATGTTGGAATCAGGAAGTGGTGGATTTGCACTTCCATTCGAAGCGGTAAGCATATTGCTGCTGGCCGCCATGATCGGCTGCATTGTCATAGCCATGAAATCAACCAGCGAACAGAAATGAGCGAGATACCCTTATCCCACATATTGTTTGTAAGCACTGCGCTCTTCTTCATCGGCATGTACGGCATGTTCACACGCCGGAACATGATCACCATGCTGATGTCGATTGAGTTGATGTTGAACAGCGTGAACATCAATTTCATCGCCTTCAATAAATACTTGTTCCCTGGTAACCTCGACGGTCTCTTCTTCACCATCTTCATCATCACCATCGCCGCTGCCGAAGCTGCTGTTGCCATTGCCATCATCATAAACCTATACCGCAACCACAATAGTATTGACGTGGATGAGGCGGACGCACTGAAACATTGAAAAGCGACATGGATTACGCCTCTTATATCCTTTATATTCCGTTGCTGCCGCTTGCCAGCTTTCTGCTGATATCACTTTTAGGCGGCAAACGACTTGGTGTTGCAGGAGGCGTTATTGCCACATTGGCCGTCGCAATCTCTGCAGGTTTATCCATTTATACTTTTGCACAATACTTCGGCTCCGACGGATTGGTGGATGGAACGTATCAAGCCATCAAACCCATCCATTATACCTGGCTGAAATTTTCGGAAGGGCTAGCCATCGACATGGGTGTGCTCCTTGATCCCGTTTCTGTTATGATGTTGGTTGTGGTTACCGGTGTATCACTCATGGTACACCTGTTCAGTATCGGATACATGCACGGCGACGAGAGATACAGCACCTATTTCTCATACCTTTCCTTGTTCACATTCTCGATGTTGGGACTTGTGCTATCAACCAACATATTCCAGATTTATATGTTCTGGGAGTTAGTGGGTGTTTCCTCTTTCTTGCTCATCGGATATTATTTCACCAAGCCATCGGCAGTAGCCGCCAGCAAAAAAGCCTTCATAGTAACGCGTTTTGCCGATCTCGGATTTCTAATTGGAATTATGATCCTTGGTTTTGGCGCAGGCAGTTTGGATTTCGGCACCATTATCGCAAAACTCTCCAGCGACCAAACAGCTGAAGTGATTGCTATGAGCGGCACCACATTCCTAGGTGTCTCTGCGCTTACCTGGGGACTCACCTTGGTATTCATGGGAGGTGCCGGCAAGTCGGCTATGTTCCCGCTTCACATTTGGCTTCCCGATGCGATGGAAGGCCCCACCCCTGTGTCAGCATTAATTCACGCGGCAACGATGGTGGTTGCCGGTGTGTATCTAGTGGCTCGCCTCTTTCCGGTGTTTGTTAATGTGCCCATTACAATGGACATTATTACATGGGTAGGTGTGACCTCGGCTGTTTTTGCTGCAATTATCGCCTGCACACAAACAGATATCAAACGGGTATTGGCCTACTCCACCATGTCTCAGATTGGTTACATGATGTTTGCGTTAGGTGTTTCAGGTACTGGTGATGCAGGAACAGGTTTCACCGGCTCTCTGTTCCATCTTTTCACCCACGCTTTCTTCAAATCGCTCTTGTTCCTAGGTGCAGGTGCTGTCATCCACTATGTGCATAGCAACGAAATGCGTGATATGGGAGGGCTGCGCAAATATATGCCCATTACGCATACAACGTTTTTACTGGCATGTTTGGCAATAGCCGGCGTTCCTCCGTTGGCGGGATTCTTCAGTAAAGAAGAGATTTTGCTCGCGGCGTGGAACAGCAATCCCGTTATTTACTCCATTGCGTTGGCCACATCCGGCCTCACCGCCTTTTACATGTTCCGTCTTTACTTCTCCATTTTCCACCATAAGGATTTTGCCCACGGTACGCATGGCCACCATAGTGAAGGAGGATTTACCATGATGTTGCCTTTGTTAATTCTTGGTGCATTGACAATCGGCGCCGGGTTTCTACCATTTTCGGAATACGTATCGGCAGATGGTGTGCCACGTGACATGGAGCTGCACCTTACTTTCAGCATTGCGCCGGTTTTGACAGCTCTGGCTGGAATCATGTTGGCGATGAGCTTATACAGGAAACAAAATGAAAAACCCGCCAAGATGGCCGCGCTGTTCGGCAATCTCTATACATGGGCTTGTCGCAAGTTCTTCATTGATGAGATTTACCTTTTTGTTACGAAGCGATTGTTGTTTAACATCCTTGGCAATGCTGCGGCCAAAGCCGATAGGCAGGTGGTTGATGGCGGCGTGAATGCTATTGCAACGGCAACAGGCTATATCGCCAACCGCATCCGCGGATTTCAATCGGGCCATGTTCAAGAATACGCCATCTGGTTTCTAGGTGGAGCATTGTCTTTAACAGTACTCATCATTTATCTACTTTATTAAGGGAGCATCGCCATGGACTTGAACCTGCTGATTATCGTACCGCTCCTCACCTCTCTGGTGCTGCTATTCTGTAACGGACTAAACCAACTACGAAATGCAGCCTTTTTTGGCTCTGTGGTACAATTGGGCTTAGCCATCTGGTTGTTCGTTGTTTATTCAGCTGAACGTGCTGCAGGCAACACCGCTCCAATGCTGTTCACATCAGGAGCCATGTGGTTCGAACATTGGAATATCAAATTCCTGACTGGCGTAGATGGAATATCGGTTGCCATGATCCTACTTACCGCTTTCGTAGTGGTGGCGGGAGTTTTAATTTCATGGAAAGAAGATAGACTCAGCAAGGAGTTCTTCTTCCTCTTGATGCTCCTAAGTGTTGGCGCATATGGATTTTTTATATCACTCGACCTATTCACCTTGTTCTTCTTCTTGGAAGTTGCGGTGATACCCAAGTTCCTCCTCATAGCCATTTGGGGCAGCGGCAAGAAAGAGTATTCGGCGATGAAGCTTGCGCTGATGCTGATGGCCGGTTCTGCATTGGTTTTTGTGGCCCTTGCGGGGATTTACTTCGGCTCTGGTGGCACATTTGCTATCACGGAACTAAGCTCCATGCGATTGCCTTTGGATGTTCAAAATTATTTCTTCCCGTTCGCGTTCATTGGCTTTGGCATCTTCACCGCCATATTCCCTTTTCACACCTGGGTTCCCGACGGGCATTCGTCGGCTCCAACGGCGGCATCCATGTTTCTGGCTGGTATCTCGATGAAGCTCGGCGGTTATGGTTGCTTGCGTATGGCGGTTACGCTGATGCCCGATGCAGCGCAAGAATACTCGATGTGGATCATCGGCTTATCGGCAGTAGCCATCATATACGGTGCATTTGCCACCATGATGCAAACAGATTTGAAATACATCAACGCTTACTCATCCGTGAGTCACTGCGGCTTTGTATTGTTGGGTATCGGCATGCTTACCAAGACTGCCATAACCGGCGCCGTACTTCAAATGGTATCCCACGGATTGATGACCGCTCTATTCTTCGGCGCCATCGGCATGATATACTCCCGTACGCATACACGTGATGTACAGAAGATGGGGGGATTGCTAAAAGTGATGCCTTTCATATCCACTGTTTTCGTGATTGCTGGTTTGTGCTCACTGGGACTCCCCGGCTTCAGTGGATTTGTGGCCGAAATGACCATATTCATGGGCTCTTGGGAAAATCCAGGGCTGTGGTACAAGTTGGCAACCATTGCCGGCTGCGCTTCCATTGTGGTTACGGCAGTTTACATCCTGCGTGCCTCGGGCAAGGTTATCATGGGACCTATGGAGAATGAACAGCATTCTTTGCTGCGCGATGCCGATTGGAATGAGAAACTGGCTGCAGTGCTGTTGCTATTTGGCATTGTTGCGATGGGTGTGGCACCTTTCTGGCTGATGGATCTGGTTGAACCAGGTTCTGCAGCCATCATGCAAAAATTATCTGGAATCTGAAATTGAAACTATAACAGGCATGTTGACCGAATCACTCATGTTGATGAAAAGCGAGCTCCTGCTGGTGCTCTCCCTGTTCGTCATACTCATTGCCAAAATCGCCGAGAAAGAATCGGAGGATGTGGCAGCGGCCAACAATCGTTTAATGGCTTGGGTAAACGGACTGTTGGTGGTTAACCTCGCTGTATTTTTCATTGATGGCGGAAAGGGTTCGCTCTTCGGCGACATGTTTGTGCAAGACCCGCTGCGCAATTTGCAGAAAGGTATTCTGATGCTTGGTGCATTGGTGGTATCATTCACCAACTCGGGATGGATACGCAATCAAAGGCATGCCCACGAGTTTTACATCCTCATGCTTACCTCTTTGCTGGGTATGTATCTGATGGTTTCTACCGACAACCTCATGATGTTCTATCTTGGATTGGAGATGGGTACGATTCCGTTGGCTGCATTGGCCAATTTCGACTTGGACCGCAAGCGTTCATCCGAGGCCGCATTTAAAATGATCATGATGTCGGCTTTCGCATCCAGCATCTTGCTTCTGGGACTTTCTTTTGTTTATGGAATGTCGGGCACACTCAACATAGAACTGTTGTCGGTAACCTTCGGCACCACACCATCGCACATCATGGTATTGGTTTTATTGGTTGCAGGCTTCGGTTTCAAAATTTCTGCTGTGCCGTTTCACTTATGGACAGCAGATGTGTATGAAGGAGCACCAGCGGGTGTAACCGCATTCTTATCTGTGGTATCCAAAGGCGCAGCCTTATTTGTGATGACGAATGTGCTATACAAGGCATTCATGCAATTAGAGCCGGCTTGGTACATCATCCTGTTTGTGTTGGCAGTTGCCACCATGGTGATAGGGAATTTATTCGCATTAAGGCAAACCAACATCAAGCGCATGTTGGCGTTCTCCTCCATTGCACAGGTAGGTTTCATTTTGGTGGGAATGTCATCGGCGAGTCCCGCTGGCCCTGCCACCATCACCTATTTCGTGCTGGTTTACTTGGTATCCAACCTTGGAGCTTTTGCCGTGGTATCCATCATCAGTTCCAACACAGGCAAAGAAGATATCAGCGACTATGCGGGTATGTACCGCACGAATCCATGGCTCACTTGGGTAATGGCTTTAAGCTTGTTTTCGTTGGCAGGCATTCCTCCTGCAGCAGGTTTCTTCGCCAAGTTTTTCCTCTTGTTGGCGGGAGCGGCACGCGACAATTGGCCTTTGCTGATCATTGCATCGCTGAATATGGTGGTAGCATTGTATTATTACCTGGTGGTTATCAAAACCATGTTCACCGGTCAAAATGAAAATCCTATTTCGGCACAGAAAGAAGGCGGTTTTGCCTTTGCAGGGATGGTGATTTGCCTCATTGGTGTATTAACCATTGGCGTTTATAGCGGAGTGTTTTCCTACATCAGCAACCTGGTATTGTAAGAACCCATGGCCATCAACAAGAATCATCCATTTGAAGACATAGACGGCATTAAGTGTGCTGTTGTAGAAACAGGCGTATCAGAAGAGCGCAAAAACTTTTTGACGGAGTTGTTAGAGTTCAATCGCTACGAAGTGGTGGTTAGTGCGGAAGCTGCAAAGGCTCCTGCTGCTGCTGCCCCTGCTGATGGCGAAGCCAATGAAGCCGTTGTTTCAACTCCAGCTGCGCCTACCACTTACAAGTTAGGCGTAACGGATGTTACCTTCAACACCACCAACGCCATATACGGTCGGCTTTTAAGAACACGCAACGGCCGTGTGGTAACTATGGCTTACTGGCAGCAACAGGATACGGTATCGAGGGATGATGTGCCGTATTTTGATGCGAGCAAATCTTGATATTCCATTACTGGAATTTTAATTGGCTGAAGCAATCATTCAAATATTGCTTTTCAAAATGCCAAATCACTAAAGGCAACTGAGATCTCACAATCGAATTGCCCGTTTGCAATTTTCCATCTTGGATTGGATGGTGCCGATTTCAAAAGTTTATCATTTTTCCCATTTTGGAACTCCCAATGCACAGACGATAAATTAATAAAATATCGAGCCCTCATCTATTTGTATATCATTGTTTTGTGGAGCAATTCGGTTTAGATGATATCTCACCTATTGAGATGTGATATTTGTTTTTTCAAAATCACTTTTTTAACTTAGGATTACCCCTAACATAAAACTACCATAACCATGGATGGCCAATTGCATATCATAAGGGCCTTCACGCAGTCTCTTTCAGCGAACACTTCGCTGGAAAAAGTGTGCCGAGAATTGGTGAGTAAGACGATTGATTATTTGGGTGAGACAACCATAGCGGTATACCTTTTTTCAGAGAAGTCGCAGGAGTTGGTGAGAATCGCTTGTAGAAACAATCGTGATCGTGGCATCCCTCAGCCACACCCTTCCCTATCGGAGCAATCCGATCAAAAGCTAGTTTGGCGAACTTACAGAAAGGGCGCGACGACGCGGTGCAATCCACCACCCAAACGCCAACAAAAGATTCTTGAACGTAGAAATCCTTTGTCGGAGATGGCTGTTCCAATCATTTATGCCGATAAGCCTTTGGGCGTGGTTTATATGGCTAATCATGGCAGAAACAAGTTCACGGAAGACACACAGTTATTCGTGTCAGTAATTAGCTCTATTGCTGCAACGGTTATTGTAAAAACCCTAGCAAGCGCCAAGTTAGGTCAAACAGAAAATCTACTTAACAAAAGTCGCGGCAGCCAACAAATTCGTAAGAAAAAACTTGATGAGATTAGGGGTCGTATGGATGAGATACTGTACAGTTTGTCGCACGACTTCCGTGGTCCGGTATTGACCACTATGAGCCTGATCAATCGACTATCGAGCAATCCCGACAAACTTGGCGAGTACCAACCGCTACTCAAGAAAACGGTTTCTCGACTCGACAGCATCCTGCTCAACATTTATTACTACTCTAACAATCTACGGGAACCTGTGCAAGCCAATGCAGTATTGCCAGCAGCAGTGATAAATGAAATAGCCGATTTTATAAAACACGAGTTTCGGACTGACTTCAACCTTACCCTTACATCAAACGCCGATGGATATATCATTACCGACGAAAAGCGATTCAAAGTTATCATTCGATCCATCTTGATTAATGCAGTATTGTACGGATTTAAAGGAGATTCACTTCCGGAAATCTTCGTAAATCTCGATTTTTCGATGGAAGCCTGTATGATTTCTATTGAAGACAACGGACCAGGTATGCCAAAAGAACTCTTGAACAACAAAACAAAAATGTTCAAGCGTGGTACAACGGCTAGCCATGGCGCTGGCATAGGCATCTTCGTTTGTCGGGAACTCGCACAAAAAATCGGCGCAAAAATAACTTGGTCGAACAAACCAGGAGTTGGCACAAAGGTGGAGTTGGTGGTGAGGAATAGAGATTGATGACAAGTGAAAAATGAACACGGATCAAGCGGATTAAACGGATAAAAAAAGGATTTGATTTTAGTTCAGAAATAAATCTGCGCCAATCCGTCAGATCCGCTAAATCAGCGTTCCCTCGTGGTCACTTTGAAGCAATGAACATCGATCAGGCGGCAGAAGCTAATTACCGCTGATTTGATTCGAGAGTCGACAGTATGGTATAATTTACCAACCAATAATCCCTACCTTCGAGCCACGATGGAAAACAAACCCGTGATATGTGTAGGGGCGGCACTGGTCGATCAGATTTTTACAGGCAAAGGCCCCATTGAATCTGGCACCAGCAACCCCTCTACCCTATTTAGGAGTCCAGGTGGCGTTGCCCGAAACATTGCTTCGCATTTGGCTAGACTCGGCCACCGATTAGAGTTGATCTCACACATTGGAACCGACTCAGATGGCGATTGGCTCTATAAAAAATGTGTCGAATCAGAAATTGGCATGAGCCATGTTATTCGTAACGAAGAACCAACCGGAAGCTTTACCGCCATTAATCAACCCAACGGAGAATTATTCGTAGGTGCATCTGTTTCAGCTATAGAAACGGAACTTACTTGCGCACAATTGGAAAGTAAGTCAGACATACTGCGAAACGCGCGATTGCTGATTTTAGACTGCAACCTCCATACAGATTCCATCAATTGGATTTTGAGTTTCGCTCAGGAAAACAAGGTGCCATGCATCATTGAACCTGTATCGGTTTCGAAGGCAAAGAAACTCAGTCACGCAAATCTATCACACACGTTAATGATTTCTCCCAATGAAATAGAGTTGTGTGCTATTGCAGATACTGATGATTTAACTGTTGCAATTGAAAAGGTTCATAGTCGTGGATTGAAATACCTTTGGATGCGTTCGGGCTCCAAAGGTTCTACGATTTATAGTCGGACCGAGAAAACGCATCTTGCTGCGCCTAATACATCCGTACAAGACTCAACAGGTTGCGGTGATGCCGCCTTGGCGGGATGGGTTCATGGTTGGTTGTTGGGTGCTAAACAAGAGGAGTGCTTGAAATATGGCCACACCCTTGCGGGGATGGCGATTGCCACCAAAGGAGCCGAGTTGACACAACTGAATCTAAATACGTTAAACGAAGCATTGAAGGAAATTTGATACGCGCATGAATCCTTACCTACATATTCATCCTGAAATACAAGATGCCCTGCTGAACAACAAACCCGTTGTTGCGCTTGAATCCACCATCATCGCACATGGCATGCCCTATCCACAAAACGTGCAAACAGCTCGCGAAGTGGAATCCATCGTGCGGAGTCAAGGTGCCATTCCTGCAACCATTGCCATTCTGAATGGTAAAGTTTGTGTAGGACTTGATGAACAACAACTCGAACAACTGGGCAATTCGAAAGATGTTTGGAAAGTGAGTATACGCGATATGGCGTATGTGGTGAGTAACAAAATCGCTGGAGCCACCACGGTTGCCGCTACCATGCGTATTGCATCACAAGCAGGCATTCGGATTTTTGTAACGGGTGGTATTGGTGGTGTACACCGTGGCGCCGAAACCACTATGGATATTTCATCTGACCTTACAGAGATGTCGCGGACGAATGTCGCTGTTGTTTCTGCTGGAGTAAAATCAATCCTGGATATAGGATTAACCCTCGAATATCTCGAAACACTTGGAGTTCCGATAGTCACCTACGGACAAGATGATTTCCCCGCATTCTATTCGCGAAAAAGCGGATACAAGAGCCCGTTGCAGCTGAATAGCCCTATTGAAATCGCTAATTTGCTTCACACCAAATGGAAGATGAACCTCGAGGGGTCGGTACTCATTGCCAATCCAATAAGTGAAGCTGATGAAGTACCATTTGAAGTGATGGAAAAATATATCCAGCAAGGACTGGATGATGCTTCCAAAGCCGGCATCCGCGGTAAGCAAACCACACCATTTCTGTTGAAGCGCATAGCCGAAATCACCGGTGGTGATAGTTTGAAATCGAATATTGCGTTGGTTAAGCACAATGCGATGCTGGGAGCAAATGTTGCCAAGGAGTTGGTGGTGAGTAGTGAGTAGTGGGTGGTGCTACCACCACTTACCACCTACCCTCGACCACTTACCACCTACCACCTACCGCCTACCCTCTCACTTCCCCAACTATTCACTAACTTCGCAAATCCCCTAAAAATGGGCTGATTGTGAAGGATTTTACGGAGAAAATAGAGGTTTTGGGCGCTCGGGTGCACAATTTGAAGAATGTGGACCTCGAATTTCCGCGCGAGAAACTGGTGGTGATCACGGGTTTAAGTGGCAGCGGCAAATCATCACTGGCTTTTGACACCATTTACGCCGAAGGACAACGCCGATACATGGAGACCTTTTCGGCCTACGCCCGAAGCTTTTTGGGCAACATGGAGCGACCCGATGTGGATAAGATATCTGGACTCAGCCCAGTAATCAGCATCGAACAAAAAACCACCGGTACCAATCCACGATCAACCGTAGGCACCATCACCGAAATCTACGACTTTCTGCGACTGCTATACGCACGTGCAGGAGAGGCGTTCAGTCATGTGACCGGTGAGAAAATGGTGAAGCTTTCAGATGACCAGATCATCAAACTAATCATCGAACAATTCCGTGGGAAAAAAGTGGCTTTTCTGGCTCCAGTAGTGAAAGGTCGCAAAGGACACTACCGTGAGTTGTTTGAATCCATCATGCAATCAGGATTCCTAAAGGTGCGTATTGATGGCGAAGTGAAGGAGGTGAAGAAAGGATTGCAAGCAGATCGATATAAAACACACGACATCGAAATCATCATCGACCGCATCACCATTGGCGATG
>JBKDSL010000018.1:0-43418 GCA_046340555.1 Bacteroidota bacterium | reverse complement strand
CTACAACCGGCCGGGTTGTCTGAATGACGGTGCAAAGATAGTCAATTTATGGACGGAAGTCAAGGTAGGGGCAGTAACAGTTGCAGTTGCAGTTGCAGCGGAAGTGGCAGTAGCAGTTTAGTTGGCGGGATGCAGCGCAGGAGGCAGTACCAGTACCAATAGCAGTGGCAGTGGCAGATTGCGGTGCGGGAGGCGCAAAATGTCACATGTCACTTTTCACTTAATGTGTCGGCGGGTGGCTTGTCCACGAACGGTGCGAACCGTAAGTTTGGTCGGCCCGGGGGTGTACCCTTGTGCGACTAGACCAATCAAACGGTTGGCGTTCGTGGTGCCCTTTTGGGTTACTTTTTGGGCAAGCAAAAAGTGACAAAAAGTAATCAGTTAATCTGTAGAGTTGCTTAAGATGTTTTCCAATAATTATTTTCGAGAAAAAAGTTCTTATTTTATCGCGCAGTGCGCAAAGAGAAACGCTAAAAGTGCAAAGATCGCAAAGAGTTAAAATTACAATTCAAATTTTAGATCCCTGGCGCGGGCTTTTCGATAACTCCCAATCTTTTTATTTGGGATGAACTGCCATCCAAATACTCCAAGCGAGGTGTGATTAAAAGCGCAAAGTGTGCGACTCACCTTGTCAGCCGTTCCTTTTACCCTTCAGGAAATAGGTGTTCAGTTTGCCTTTGCTGCGAATTTCGATACTGCCACGCGATTCGAAACTGAAATCATCCACCAGTCGTAAGTGTACGGTTTCGGTTACATGAATCTCACCAGGCATACCAGAGGACTCCATCCTGCTGGCAATATTCACCACATCACCCCACAAATCGTACGTGTATTTTTGCTTACCTACCACACCAGCAACCACGGTTCCCGTATGTATACCGATTCGGATATCCAACGGCTTGCCCCATTCTTTGGAATAAGCCATAATACTCTCCCTGGCTGCAATGGCAAACTCGGCCACTTGCTGGCAGTGTGTAGGACTACGATCTGGAACACCTCCTACCACCATGTAACAATCACCAATCGTTTTGATTTTTTCAAGTTTGTACAACACAGCCAGCTCATCAAAACGGCCAAACACATCGTTCAGCATGCTGACCAGCTGTCGTGGCCCCAACTCTTCGGAAAGCCTGGTGAATCCAACAATATCGGCAAACAAAACAGTTACCTCGGGGAAACTCTCGGCAATGGAGGATTCGCCCTTTTTTAACCTTTCGGAAATAATAGCAGGCAGAATGTTGTTGAGTAACTTGTCGGAATGCTTGCGTTGCGTTTCCTCTTCCTTGGCAACGGATAGCGCCTGGTCTGTTTGTGAATAGGCCTCCTGCAATGACGACTGCAATCTGCCCACAACATGATTGATGCTCTTGGAGAGCTCACCCATTTCATCATTCGATTCTACACTTAGGCGTAAAGACAAGTCGCCCGCAGCAATTCGCTTGAGCAAATCCAACATGGTGATTCCCTTTTTCAATAACCTGTTGCGTAGCAGCAAGGCGAAGCCAACAAACGATACCATAAGGAAGCCGCACAATATCGCCAACGAAAGAATAAGCCTCTGGGTATATGCATTGTGTGACTGCAAATCGGATTCTGTTCGCTCTTTGAGTACATTGAGGAATTGGCCGATCGGTTCCATGATCATAGCCTTGGCTTGATTGTAATCACGGCCATACAGCATGGCTATAGCGCTGTCGCGATAGGATTTCAATTGACCCGTTGTATCGGCAACGTATCGATCAACGAGCGCCATGGCCACGTTCTCGATTCCCGCAAGCTGATCGGAACGGTTTTGAGCTCGCGTAAGCAACAACAGCTCTTCACTCGAAATGCCCACATCCAGCATTTGCTGTTCCAACGAAACAGGGTTTGACTGCGAAACCTTGGATAAATCTCCTTCACGTTCGGAGATCAAATCCCAATAAACACCACCGTAATCGGATGGAGCCGCAATCTTTCCGTTACGGATATCCAAGACCATATTAAAATACCTCTTGAAACGCACATCTCCCGTTACGGCATAGGTCCTGGCAAACCTCGTTAACTGATCAGAAGAAGCCACCAATTCGTTTGCCAGCACATAGGAGCGATGCGATTTTTGTTGAGAGGCCTCTACCAAGTCAAATTCCTTATTTACCTGGTAAGCCAAAACCAAAATACCGGAAATAGCAGACACGGTAATGAACAGGAATAGATATATAATGCGCTTCAGAGACATGGACTTAAAAATTGGTTGTTGTATTCTACAATTCAAACAAACTATGGTGATGCAATTTAACACAAATTGTGAAAGGCCCAAAAGGAGTTTGGATTCTTTATCAAACAATTGGTTCCTGAAACAACCATTTCTCTGCCTCTCAAACGTGTGCTTATAATTAAATTTGCTCTTTAAAATTCTAAAACCATTAGTCGCATGTCTACAGGTAAAATAAACGTACAAACGGAAAACATCTTTCCGATCATCAAGAAGTTCCTCTACTCCGACCACGAGATTTTTCTTAGAGAATTGGTTTCCAACGCTGTAGATGCCTCCCAAAAGCTCAAAACATTGGCCTCTGCAGGCGAGTTCCAAGGGGAAGCCGGAGAAATATATGTGGAGGTTAAGGTGGACAAGGATGCCAAAACCATCACTATTTGCGACCGTGGCATCGGCATGACCGCCGAAGAAATCGACAAGTACATCAATCAAATCGCATTTTCGGGTGCCGAAGAGTTTGTGTCGAAGTACAAGGACAAAATGGACAATGCAGGTATCATCGGCCATTTCGGTTTGGGCTTCTATTCCTCCTTCATGGTATCGTCGAAGGTGGAAATCATCACCCGGTCCTTCCGCGAAAGCGAGCCCAATAAAGCCGTGAAGTGGGAATGCGACGGAAGTCCGAATTACACCATCAACGAAGCCAACCGCGACGACCGTGGAACGGACATCATCATGCACATTGCCGACGACTCATTGGAGTTCCTCGACAACCTGCGCATCGAGAACCTGCTGAAAAAATATTGCCGCTTCCTTCCTGTAGATATCCGCTTCGACGGCAAATCCATCAACAACACCAAGCCCGCTTGGACGCGCAAACCTGCAGATTTAACCGATGAGGATTACAAATCCTTTTACAAAGAGCTATACCCGTTCTCGGAAGACCCTTTGTTCCACATCCATTTGAATGTTGACTATCCGTTCAACTTGACGGGCATACTGTATTTCCCGAAACTTAAAAAGAACATCGAAGTACAGAAAAACAAAATCAACCTCTACTGCAACCAGGTATTCGTAACGGATTCCGTTGAGGGCATAGTGCCTGAGTTTCTGATGCTGATGCACGGCGTGATTGACTCTCCGGATATTCCATTGAACGTATCGCGAAGCTATTTGCAAAGCGATGCGAATGTGAAGAAGATCAGCTCGCATATCACCAAGAAGGTGGCTGATAAGCTAGAGGAGATTTTCAAAGACAACCGCGCTGATTTCGAAGCGAAGTGGGATGACATTGGCGTGTTTATCAAATACGGCATGATGTCGGAAGAAAAGTTTTACGACAGAGCCCAGAAATTCTGCATGCTGAAAAACACGGAAGGGAACTGTTTTACGTTGGATGAATACCGAAACAAGGTTTCTGCATTACAAACCGACAAAGACAACAAGGTGGTGTACATCTACGCCTCCAGTGAATTAGACCAACATTCCTTCATTGAGTCGGCCAAGAGTCGCGGATACGATGTACTCTTGTTCGAAGGCCCATTGGATTCCCATTTCATGAATACCATGGAAATGAAATTGGAGAACACTGCTTTTGTGCGTGTGGATTCCGATACGGCCGATAAGCTTATCCATAAGGATGAGAAACCGGTTTCCGTATTATCCTCTGAACAGGAAGACCAGCTCAAAAAAATCGCTGAAAAGTCTGTTCCAGCCGAGCAGTATGCTGTGATGCTGGAGCCAATGCAATCGGATGACGCTCCTGTGACCATTACACGCCCCGAATTCATGCGTCGCATGAAGGAGATGGCAGCAGTTGGCGGTGGTTATGATTTCATGGGTGGCATGAAAGAGAATTTCAACGTGGTGGTGAACACCAATCACCCGTTGATGTCGCGCATACTATCTGAAACCGACGAATCGGCGCAAGCCAACAAAATGAAGCAGGTTGTAGACCTCGCCCTCTTATCTCAAGGACTTTTGAAAGGCGAGGAGCTATCGAAGTTTATCAAGAAGTCAGTCGAAATGCTTTGAGGTAACAAGTAGAAAGTGACAAGTGCGTTACCATATTGATTATAATAATCTCCACGTGTCACATTTCACTTGCAACATGTCACTTGTAACTGCTATTTCCTGAATCCATTCGAAAACCGGCTCACTTTGTTATTCAGCTTCACTTGGTCAAAGTAGCGACCAAGATTCAATAGCAAGCTAACGCTTTGTGTAGAGGGACCGGCATCCGCGCCAGCGAAAAAACGACTGTAGCGAATGGTGAAAGAAGGGCCGAAGACAAATCCGCGCACGCCAATGGTTCCAACGGGTCCACTGTTCCAATCGTTTTTGAATAATCGATAAGTATATCCGCCCCCGATAAACCATCCCAGGTCGCTGTAAAAATCTTTGGAGGCATTGTGTCCGAAATTCAGTTCAGCCAACAAGGGCAAATCGGCATACATGAACGCACTGTCATCCACGGAAGTGGCCGCATGATAACCGCCCACCAGTTGCGAGCCAATGGAGAAAGAGAAGTCGGACTTAGCCTTAGTGAGACTCAACGATGGGTTATACGCCAATCCGAAAACCGGCTCACTGCCTTTATCGATCACATAAAACGAAGCGGCAGCACCAGCCGAATGTTTGATTTGCTGACTCAAAACGAACGGGATTTTCATAGAGCCTTTCCGCTGCGGAGTTGGGTTTTGAGCCAATACCGTGTCAACTGTGAAAGACAGCAGCATAAAAAATGTGAATGCTATTCGCCAATGGATAGACATTATACGCATTTTGGGAAGGTTTATGAGATGCATTAATTCATAAAACGCTTGCGCGGATGAGCTTATTATAATAGGGCATGCACTCGTTTAGTAAAGGTTCCAATCGTGACTCAACCGTCAAAGGCTTCTCCACATAGGCTCCAAAACCCGTAGATGCATGTACGTTTTTATACCAATGTTTGGCCCATATTCCATCCTCTGGCCTAGGACCCGCATTCCAATGCAGCATCTCTTTGTAAAATGGAATTCCTATTCGCTGACAAAGCTTCGTAAGATATGTTTCCGGATTCTGAATAATGGCATTTGAATCGGCCACTAATGTTTGAGCTCCCATTTGACTCAACTCATCCAGCAATTCGGCCTGCGCGCGAAAACCTACGTCTAGCAATGAAGGGTTGGGGATCTCCTTTGCAAAGGATGTGATGACTTGTGCAGGATGCCTGGTCAGGATCAGATTGACCGCGTTCAACATGAAACTGCGATCAAGACCACCTAAATGATGGCCCATGTTCTTGAAGAAGACAACCGGTTTTTCATGAGTTGCCATCATCATTTCCACCACCTTTTGACCATCACATTCCATATCGGCCACGACCTCTGCTGCACCTGGATGGTACTCTTTGGCATTCGTGGTTTTCAGATAATAACCATAAAGGGGTTCGTCATAAACCCGGGTGTCGGGTCGTTGTGCAAAAGAGTACATGAGAGCCGTTGAAATATTTCGCGGACCCGACCACAGGCATATCCTCTTGGTTGATGTTCCGGTCATTTTCAAAACGTGATTTTACTTCCATTGATAACACTTTCGACCTCGTTTTCCACGGCTTCGTTGTACAGAGTACTTAGCCTTTGGGTCAACTTTCCAGTCTGGCCATTTCCTATTATTCGGCCATCGATTTTAACTACAGGCGTAAGGCCTCCGAATGTTCCGGTAACGAAAGCCTCGTCAGCACCATAGACATCGAAAAGTGAAAAATCCTTTTCGCGACAAGTGATTGCATTTTGCAGTGCGCAATCGATGACCTTTCCACGTGTGATGCCGTTCATGCAGTATTTTCCAGTGGATGTCCACAACTCACCGTTTTTGCAGATGAAAAAATTCGTCGAGTTGCAGGTTGCCACAAATCCGTGCAAATCCAACATGAGTGCCTCATCGGCACCAGCTTCGATGGCTTGTATGAGCGCTTGCACCTCATGTAGTTTGCTGTGGCAATTCAAACGCGGGTCGAGATAATCGGGAGCACCTCTTCGCACTGTGGATGTAAACAAAACGATTCCCTTTTCTTTGACTTGTGTGGATGCTTTCTTGTATTCGGGAATGATTACCAGGTTCGGTCCACTCACTAGCAAGCGCGGATCTTGTGATGGTGTTTTCTTGAACCCGCGGGTAACCATGAACCTGACATGAACACCATCGTGCATTTGATTGGCTGCTAATGTTTGAAGAATACGCTCATGAAGTTCAGCCTTGGTCATGCCCATTGAAATGCCAACAGCAGCAGCTGCATTCCACAACCGATCCAAATGGTCGGAAAGGAATACCAGCACTCCGTTCTTCAATCGTACGGCCTCCCAAATACCATCGCCAATAAGGTATCCGCTGTCGAATACCGAAATCTTAGCCTGATCTCGAGGAAGAAGTTCTCCATTGATGTGAATCAGGATGCTGTTGTTCCGATGATCGTCCTCGGAAATATGTGTTCCACTAATCATCCGACTAAATTAGTGAATATGAAAGTGTAAGCTTAGATCCAATTGACATTGCGAGCTAGCAGCAGGCCTTAACAACTAAAACCAAGTCAAGGTATGTGCTGAAACAATTTCAAAGAAAATAAACGTTTAAAATATGGTTGATATCACCATTCATTTGCCTTTTTTGTATCTTTATGGAAATTTAATTGAAGTCATAAATAATTAAAAAACATGTCGTTAGAAAACAAATCATTAGATCTCTCTGGAAAAGTAATCCAGATCCTTCCAATGGAATCCGGTGAGGGAAGGACCGGTCAACAGTGGAAAAAGCAGTATTTCGTCATTGAGTACATGGACGGAAACTACCCTAAGAAAGTGTGCATCATGCTTTGGGGCGACAAAACTGACATCCTTAAAACCGTACAACCAGGTACCGATGTAAAGGTGTCATTCAATGTAGAATCTCGCGAATACAATGGCCGTTGGTACACCGACATCAAAGCCTGGAGAGTGGAAAGCATGGGAAGCGGCGCAGCTGCACCCAGTCACCAAGAACCAGAAATGGCATCAGGCACTTTTGATGCTACCAACTCCGGAACGAACAACGACCTACCCTTCTAAGGGTTTTTATTCCGTTTTAACTATTTTTGAAAGGGATGGCGAAAGCCGTCCCTTTTGCATTATTCTAAACCTAAAAAATGTTATGAAAAAATTCCTCTTTCTCTCGCTGTTGATGTTGGTACGCCTAACTGCATTCGCTGATGAAGGCATGTGGCTGCCCATTTTCCTAAAGCAACTGAACGAGCCCGATATGAAAGCGAAAGGTATGCGCATTTCTGCTGAAGACATCTATAGCGTAAACCAATCGAGCATGAAAGACGCCGTAGTTTTGTTTGGTGGAGGATGTACCGGTGAAATCATTTCGGACAAGGGGTTGTTACTTACCAATCACCATTGCGGATTCTCACAGATCCAATCGCACAGCTCGTTGGAAAACGATTACCTGAAATATGGTTTCTGGGCAATGACACAGGAACAGGAGTTGGCATGCCCGGGACTAACGGCCACCTTCATCATTCGCATCGAAGACGTCACCGCACAAATAATCGGCAAGTTAGCTCCTGAAATGACCGAGGCAGAACGGGAGAAAACCATCAAGGACATGTCGGGGCTTTTGGAGAAAAAAGCCACAGAGGGAACACACTATGGAGCCAACGTGAGGCCCTTCTTCAATGGCAATCAATTTTACCTATTTGTAACGGAGACTTTCAAGGACGTCCGCATGGTGGGCGCACCACCTTCATCCATTGGGAAATTCGGTGGCGACACCGACAATTGGATGTGGCCCCGACACACAGGGGATTTCGCATTGTTTCGCGTGTATGCAGGGCCCGACAACAAACCGGCAGAGTACTCCAAAGACAATGTACCTTTCAAACCTCGCCACCACTTCCCTATCTCTTTAAAAGGTGTGCAGCCTGGTGATTTCACCATGGTGTATGGATTCCCCGGACGCACCACGCAATACATTTCCTCTTATGCAGTGAAGAACACCATGGAGGTGAACAATCCTGCCCGCATCGCTATCCGAACCGCTCGTTTGGAAATCATTGATGATGCCATGCGTTCGAGTGATAAACTGCGCATACAATACGCGGCCAAACAGGCCAGCATTGCCAATGCATGGAAAAAGTGGCAGGGAGAACAAAAAGGTTTGAATCGTTTGAATACCATACAAAACAAACTGGCCTTTGAGAAATCGTTTAACGAATGGGCGAAGTTGAACGGCAACAAAGAATACATCAATATCCTAGACTTGATGCGTCGGCAGTATGAGGAATTGGCGCCATTCTCCAAAGCGATTGATTACATCAATGAAGCGGCTTATGGTGCGGAGATGCTGCGGTATGCCACTGCATTCAACAAATTGGAATCTATAGCTTCCGCAAAACCCTATAATGAAAAAGCGGTAAGCGAAGAGGCAGCACGACTACTGAACACGTCAGGCGGTTTTTACAAAGACTTTGATGCCGGCACAGACCAAAAACTATTCGTTGCCATGATGGGCATGTACTTTTCAGAAGTAGATCCCGCCTACCATCCGGCGGAGCTCATCAATATTCAAGCAAAGTACAAAGGCGATTTTGGTGTGGCGGGAACATTCGTTTACTCTAAAAGCTTCTTTTCCGACTCGCTGAAACTTCAAGCGTTCTTGACCGGCTTCTCATCCAAAAAGCTGAAGCAATTGCAGTCAGACCCTGCATACAAACTAGCCATGTCGTTCCGAAGTATTTACAAGTTGAAACTAGAATCACCTGCAGGGGCCATCAATGCCGACCTCACTATTTTGAATCGCAAGTATATGGCTGCGCAGATGGAGATGGAGCCCACGAAGCGTTTTTATCCAGATGCGAATTCGACACTCCGGGTAGCATACGGACAGGTGGAGGGATATGAGGCGGCGGATGCCACCTACTACAACCACATGTCCACTATTGAAGGCATCATGCAAAAAGAGAACCCCGCCATAGAAGAATTCGAGGTTCCGAAAAAGCTCAAGGATTTGTACACCTCTCGCGACTTCGGTGATTATGCTGTGAATGGAACCTTACCTGTAGCTTTTGTTGCCTCCAATCATACCACAGGCGGCAACTCAGGAAGCCCGGTACTGAACGCCAATGGTGAACTCATCGGCACCAACTTCGACCGTGTGTGGGAAGGCACTATGAGTGATATCGATTTCGATCCCGAGAAGTGCCGCAACATTTCACTCGATATTCGTTTCACACTATTTGTGATCGACAAATTCGCAGGATGCAAGAGGCTGGTTGATGAAATGAAGATCGTTCGTTGATGTGCCTTAACGAATCCAAACGAAAGAACGGTTGATTACCTTGCTGTCGATTTGAACCTGAATCGTATAGTTTGCTGGCGGCACACCCATCATGGAAACACTGAAGCCATGTGCGGACTTAACCCTATCTGTACGGACAGTTCGGCCATTCAAGTCAATCAATCTCCATGTAGCGTTGCAAATCTTATCGAGACTAACGACTATTTCATCAACATTTGGGTTTAAATCAATATCGACTACTTGATCACTTGATTCCAGGATACCTGTTGAGTTTCCAAAATAATAATAGGCCGTATTGTTTCCTGAACCAGAGTTGGGCACGCCTAGGGTGTCGGTGAGCACATTGTAGCATATATCCGCGGGACTACTCAGCCCTGAAGTAACAACAGCCGTAGATGTGGTGAAGTTGTTGCTGAAGCGTGTAATCTTGTTTCCACCCGACCATGATGAGACATAATAATTACCATTAAGATCGCTGGCAATGCCGTCGCAGCTGCCCAATGTGGTAGCGGTTACCGTACTTACAGCGCCACTCGTGACATCAACCGCTTTGATGGGTGCATTGGAGCCCCAGTTCACATAGATGCAACGGTTATTTGTAGCATCGAAAATGATTCCATTTGGCGAGGATGAACCGGTATTGGAAACAAAAACCGAGAAGGTCCGGTCAGCGGTATTGAAACGGTAAATCTTATACCCCGAAAAATCGGTGATATACAAGTATCCGTTGTTGTCATGTGTGATGCCGTTGAGGAATGATGCACCCAAGCTGATGTTGAAGACCTGCGTTGCTGTATTGATGTCATATGCCTTCAATGTGCCACCATCGCAAGCGTAAAGTGTATCACCTACGATTTCCAAACCATGAGGACCAGATGGAATGCCAGTTGCAAATACTGCCAAAGCCCCTGTTGCGCTGTTTCGCGTCAGTATTTGTCCGTTGCCATTGTTGGAGATGAACCAGCGGTTGTTGGCGTAATCGAATTCAACACTTTCCGGACTGCTGTAAGATTGGGCATCCGCGCAAGCGCAGGAAATAAAAATAAACAGGAGGCTTAGTAAAGATTGCTTGAAGCTGATTGATTTTTGCATTTAAATTTTGTTGTTATACATGTTTAATCCCAATCCTCATTAGTGTATGGCGGCTCTCGCTTTCCTGAAATACCTCGAGGGAAAACCGACTTATATATTTCACCGAAGAAAATGCGGAATTTGAAAGTGTAAACGGGCGAGTTAAAAGACTCCGATACCTTATCATTGTTGAGAATGCCAACCCTATAGCCTAATCCCGCACTAATGCCTATCCATCGCAAGATGCGATATGTGGCAACGGCACTAAATCCAGAGACCAATACAGTTCCTTCGTCGGTTCGTTTTTGAATGGATTTTCCGTTTTTATCTGATTCGTAATACAGGAAATAGGTTGAGCCCACCCCAATTTGCAATGGCGTGGATATCTGCCATCTTTTAGAGTTGAAAAAAACATATTCAGCATTGGCGGAAAAAAACGACAAAGACAAATTTGCAGGAACCACCGAATCGTTGTCCGTACGTTCGGCAACGATGTCCTTGTTCACAACGATATCCGACACCAGTTGTCCGTAACCCAAACCGAGTTTCAGTTTTTTCTTGAAATCCAACCCGAAGCGGAGCTCATTGGTGGTGGCCGATTTGCCTCCTACAAATGATGCCGTGTTATCGAGTGTGAAGAAAAGAGAAGGCTTCCCTTTGAAACCAACTAGCGGGGTGTCTGTAGGTTGCTCGATAACATCAAACGCCATCGCATCAGATGAAACAGACAACAGCAAAACAAAGCACATCCACCTCATTCCCCTAAAGTAAAAATTCAAGTTCAATTGCAGCTAGTCGGTTTTCATGTAATGAGAAAGCCCCGATAGTGTAACCATCGGGGCTCCATCTTAAATTCTTATTCGAAGTGTTGAAAGATCAAATGCTACTCTTATCGTCTTCGGGGCGATTCGACTCAGGTGTTTCGGAGTAAGGAACCGTTTGCGGAATAAAGTCCTCTTTGGCGCCTGGCTTCGAGTAATCATACGCCCAACGATGAACGGTTGGAACTGGCCCTGGCCAGTTGCCATGAACATGCTCCACAGGTGCTGTCCATTCCAAGGTATTCGACTTCCAAGGATTTTGTTCGGCAGGTTTTCCTTTGTATATACTGTAGAAGAAGTTGATGGCAAAAATCAACTGCGCTACACCGGCAATCAAAGCGAACACAGTTATCAGTTCATTGATGTTCACCAATTGGTCGAAGCCTTCATAAGCGGTGTTGGCATAATAACGGCGAGGAACACCGGCAAGTCCGATAAAGTGCATCGGGAAGAAAACAGCATAAACGCAGATGATGGTCAACCAGAAGTGTACATATCCCAAGGTGTTGTTCATCATGCGGCCGAACATACGGGGGAACCAGTGATAAACACCGGCAAACATCCCGAAGATGGCAGAACTACCCATTACAATGTGGAAGTGGGCCACAACGAAATACGTATCGTGCAGGTTGATGTCAAGGGCAGAGTCTCCGAGGATGATTCCGGTAAGTCCGCCAGTGATGAAGAAGGATACCAGACCGATGGCGAACATCATGGCGGGCGACAACACAATGTTGGCCTTCCAGACCGTGGCGATGTAGTTGAACACTTTAACTGCCGAAGGAATGGCCACTAACAGTGTGGTGAAAACGAACACCGAACCGAGGAACGGATTCATACCAGTCACGAACATGTGGTGACCCCATACGATGAAGGACAAGAACGCGATTACCAACATCGATCCCACCATCGCCTTGTAACCAAAGATTGGCTTACGTGACATCGTAGAGATTACTTCAGATGCCAATCCCAATGCTGGCAAGAGTACTATATATACTTCAGGGTGACCCAAGAACCAGAACAAGTGCTGGTACAGAATCGGGCTACCACCCGAATGCTCCAATGGAACACCGCCGATGAAGATGTCAGACAAATAGAAACTAGTTCCCATGCTCCGGTCGAAAACCAACAACAAGGCTGCTGCAACCAACACCGGGAATGAAAGGATACCAAGGATAGCCGTGATGAAGAAGGCCCAAACTGTAAGAGGGAGACGGGTCATCGACATCCCTTTGGTGCGCAAGTTGATTACGGTAGCCACGTAGTTGATACCACCCAAAAGTGCGGATACAATGAACAACACCATCGAAACCAGCCACATGGTCATACCTAATCCCGAGCCAGGAATGGCTTGTGGAAGTGCCGATAAAGGCGGGTAAACGGTCCAACCGGCGGAAGCGGGTCCAGCCTCAATGAATAAAGAACCGAACATCACCAAAGATGAAGCGGCAAAGAACCAGAAAGAAAGCATGTTTAAGAATCCGGAGGCCATATCGCGGGCACCTACCTGCAATGGAATCAACAGGTTACTGAAGGTACCCGACAGACCACCTGTAAGTACCATAAATACCATGATGGTACCATGGATGGTAACCAGAGCGAGATAGAATCCTGGGTCCAACTTGCCGTCCTTACCCCATTTTCCAATCAAATTCTCGAGTATTGGGAAGGTCTCATTTGGCCAAGCCAATTGTAAGCGGAAGATCATGGACATGCCCATGGCAAGGAAAGCCATGAATATGGCAGTGATCAGGAACTGCTTGGAAATCATCTTGTGATCGGTACTGAACACATATTTGGTCCAGAACGTCTCTTTATGATGATGGTCGTGGTGACCATGATCATGGTGCTCGGTGGCGTGCGCGTGGGTCGTTTCTTTGACTTCCATCTTGAAGTATAGTTATTCGGGTGTTTTTACTGATTTTGTTGCGATTGCTTCCAATTTATAACAAACAAGACATCACATTTTGTTTGCTGCCACATTATTTGTTTGGGTAGAATCGCCGGGGGTATTGTTGGCGGTGGCAGGAGCAGGCGCTTCTTCTTTTTTAACAGGAATTGCGGGCTTCTGGGTTAGCAACCATGCATCAAAGGCAGCGCGGTCTTTCTCAACCACTACATTCATTTTCATGTTATAGTGAGCCACGCCACATATCTTGTTACACAACAACACATAATTGAACTTATCGTTGTTGGTCTTCTTGCGCATCTCATCGGTACTGATGGTAGGAACCATATAGAACGAAGTGCTCATCCCAGGTACACAGTTCATTTGTGTTCGGAAGTGCGGGAAATAGGCCGAGTGGATAACATCGCGCGAGTTGAACTGGAACTGTACAGGAACATCCTTAGGCAAACGCATTTCGTTGCCGCTGGTAACGATATCATCTTTGGTAGCAGGATCACTGTAATCAAGACCTAAGGGGTTTTCATCTGAGATGAGCTTGTAAAAACTGCGACCGAGTTTATTGTCTGGTCCGGAATAGCGCGCCATCCAATTAAACTGGTATCCATATACCTGAACACGCATTCCATCGGCTGGATGACCTTGCGTAATCTTGTTCCATTCTTTCAAACCCGTTACTATCAAGGCTGACAACACGATGGTAGGCACAACGGTCCAGATGATTTCCAGCTTGTGGTTGTCTGGATAAAACAAGGCGCGGCGGTTGCTGTTGTTTTTGTATTTGTAAACAAACCAGAAGAGGGCAATCTGTGTGATGATGAATACCAAACCAATTACCGCGAAATTGATATTCAACAGGAAGTCGGTTTTCTTACCGTGTTCAGAGGCCGCTTCGGGCAACAAAAAGGGCTGGTATTTGATCGTCATGTAAACCATCAGCACCAAACCAATAGCCATAAAGGCCATCATACCAAGGGCGTTACCACGGTCGGCTCGTTTCTGTTCTTCTTCTTCGTTCTCTCCGGAAAGTACGGAAGCCAGCTGCGCCACATTCATAAGCCTTACCACTACGAGTATGCTCAGAATGATGGCTATTATCATCAGCGTGTTCATGTATGTTGTGTTTACTAGGTTTCTAAGGTTTTGGTTATGCTAAAATAAGGGCGCTAAATCAGATGTTATGATGCAAACTCTCTTGCAAGTAGGGGTGCTTCTCGCGCAACAATGGGGCTTTTGAGAGGGCGTTCTGTACTACGTACATGAACATTCCCAAAAATCCGATAGTGGTTCCGATTTCCATCCAACCGATGTGCCAATGTTCCTTCACAACGCCTGGTGTAACCATCAGGAATACGTCAATCCAGTGGCCGATGAAAATAACTACGGAGATAATCATCAAAAGATTCAACTTACGCTTGGCATCCCGGGTCATCAACACCAGGAATGGGGCGATGAAGTTGATCAGGAAGTTGGCGATGAACAATTCGCGGTAGTGGTCGAAACGAACCATGAAGTAGGTAACCTCTTCAGGGATGTTGGCATACCAAATCAGCATGAACTGGGCGAACCACAGGTAAGTCCAGAAGATACTGAAGGCGAACATGAATTTGCCCGCATCATGCAAGTGGTGCTCGGTGATGAAAGGCATGTTTCCTTTTTTCACATTGTAAGCAAGTATGAAGTTCATAACCGCGATGGCGCTGATGAACATACCGGCAAAGGTGTACCATCCAAACAAGGTGGAGAACCAGTGCGTGTCTATGGACATAATGAAGTCCCATGCAGCTGTGGAAGAAGTAACGGCGAATGCCACCAAGAAATAAATGGCAAGCTTCTTGGCTTTGAAATAATTGTGTGTACCACCCTCGATGTCTTCCTGGCGGGAATATTTACGAAGCATGTGGGCGCAGCCGATCCAGATGGCGAAGTATGCCAGCATACGGATGGTGAAGAATGGAAGGTTGAGGTAACCTGCCTTACCGGCGATAATGGCATCGTATTCCGCGGAAGCGGGGTCGAACAACTCCTCATGCAACCAGTGGTACAGGTAGTGTCCACCGTTATGGGCGGCAATATAGTTTCCGAAGAAAACCACCAGCATCAATACGGCTGCAAATGGCAGGAAGGTGGTCATCGCTTCCAAGATGCGCTTGAGCACCACAGACCAACCCACTTCGGCAGCATACTGCACGGAAAGGAAGAAGGTAGCGGCCAAGGCGATGGCCATGAAGTAAAAGGTGTTATGCAGCAAGTTCGACCATGCCTGGTGGCTATGGGTTGCGAAAGCGGCAATGACCGAAATAAGACCCACGGCCATCATCACGAAAGTAATGGTCTTGTTCTTCTGGGTGAAATTGTAATTCATATCAGCTTCGGTTGATGTGGTATCGTTGACCGTTTGAAATTATTTCTTGGTAGTATCGGCAGGTGCCGCGGCGTTGGCAGGTTGTGGTCCCTTCTTGGCCAGTTCATGAACATACATGGTGATCTTCCAGCGCTCATCAGGGTTAACGATGTTGGCATGAGGTCCCATCAGGTTCACGCCATAGGTGATGGTGTGGTAGATCTTTCCATCGGTAAGGTCGCGCATGTTTCCTCCGCGAGAAGAAACACCTGTAGAGTAAGATGGTGGAGGCGGGAACTTGCCTGTGGCAATCAATGATCCGTCGCCTTGTCCGGTTTCACCATGACAGTGCATGCAGAAATTGGTGTACAACCGCTTTCCTTCAGCCATGTTCTTTTCGTCGGCTTCGAAAGGGTTTTTCATATCTCGACCAGCCGCATCATATCCTTCACGACCATCGGGGTATGTGAAGAATGTATAATTGCGCGGAACGCTTCCATTGACAGGAACCATTGCCGACATTGAATCTTTGTCCAATGGATTCACGGAATATGCTTTGAATGCCGGTGTACGATACATGTCGGGCATGAATTCGATTCCGGGCTTAGACGGATCCTTGGAGCAGGAGGCCATCATCATGGTGGCGCCTGCAATCAGGATTCCGGTGATCAACCTTGTGTTGGTGAGTTTCATCTCGGTGTGTTCGGTTGTTGTTTTACGCTTAGTCTTTTACATAAATGGCACCGGCTTCTTTCATGGCTGCGTGAGCGGCAGCCTTGCCAGCATCGTCTTTCACTTCGATGCACATTACAAAACGGTCATCAGCCATACGGTCGTCAATAACATGGGGTTCAATTCCTGGTAGCAACTTGCTGCGCAGGAAGAATGTCAATGCCATGCCGTGAGCGGCACATAATACTGTCATTTCGAAGGTAACAGGAATGAAAGCGGGCAAGTTCTTGTAGAGAGCGAAGTTGGGCTTGCCGCCGATGTCCATCGGCCAATCGAAGATGTTCATATACCACATCATCAACAATGCCAACGAAGTCCCGGTGACCCCGAACATGAAGGCAGCCATAGAGATGCGTGTACGCTTCAAACCCAATGCGTGGTCTAGACCGTGTATGGGGAAGGGCGATATAACGTCCTTCACGCTGAAGTTCTTTTCTTTCAATTTTGGGATGGCGGCGAGGACTACATCGTCGTCGTCGAACACGCCGTAGGCCATTTTAGTGTCCATGGTGTTGATTTCCTTTCTTTTTTGCCTGTGAACCGGATGACTTGATTATTGTTTTCAATTCGCTCATGGCTATAACCGGGAAGAATCGGGTGAAGAGCAGGAAGGGAACGAAGAACAATCCCAACGAGCCGATGAAGATTCCAGCCTCTACCCAAGTCGGTGAATACATGGTCCAGCTGGATGGAATATAATCGCGGTGGAGCGAAGTAACGATGATCACGAAGCGCTCAAACCACATTCCGATGTTTACGAATATGGAAATGAAGAACGTTGCGAACAAGCTGGTGCGCAACTTGTGCGACCAGAACAACTGTGGCGTAATCACGTTACAGGTCATCATGCTCCAATAAGCCCACCAGTATGGTCCGGTTGCGCGGTTGATAAAGGCGTACTGTTCGTATTCAACTCCAGAGTACCAAGCGATGAAGAACTCGGTGAGGTATGCCACACCAACTATTGAACCGGTCAACAGGATGATGCGGTTCATCATGTCTATATGGTAAATGGTGATATAGCTCTCGAGGTTCAACACCTTGCGGGTGATGATGAGCAGCGTTTGTACCATGGCGAAACCAGAGAAGATCGCACCTGCAACGAAGTAAGGGGGGAAGATGGTGGTGTGCCAACCCGGAATCACCGAAGTGGCGAAGTCCATGGATACCACCGAGTGAACCGAAAGTACCAGCGGCGTTGAAAGACCTGCCAACACGAGCGATACCTCTTCAAAACGTTGCCAGTTTTTGGCAGTACCTGTCCAACCGAAAGAAAGGATGGTATACCAAAACTTACGTGCCTTAGTCTTGGCGCGGTCGCGTACTACAGCGAAATCAGGAATTAGTCCGGTATACCAGAAAACCAAGGATACCGTGAAGTAAGTAGAGATCGCAAATACGTCCCACACCAAGGGAGAGTTGAAATTCACCCACAACGAACCGAATTGGTTTGGAAGTGGTAGTGGCCAATAAGCTACCCATGGACGTCCCATGTGCGAAACGATAAACGAGGCGGCGCAGATTACGGCGAAGATGGTCATAGCTTCTGCCGAACGGTTGATGGAAAGTCTCCATTTCTGACGGAACAAAAGCAAAATCGCGGAGATCAGGGTTCCGGCGTGACCGATACCCACCCACCATACGAAGTTGGTGATGTCCCATGCCCAACCTACTGTTTTGTTAATTCCCCAAACACCAAGGCCGGTTCCAACGGTATAACTTACCGCGATGATCCACCATAGGAGTGCCAGGCAGGCAATACCAAAGGCCCATTTCCAATATTTGTTGGCCTTGCCTTCAATAGGTCTGCATACATCCTCGGTGATGTCGTGGGCCGTCTTGTCGTCGAGTATGAGCGCTTCCCTGAGTTCTGATTCGTAATGCATAGGTTATGTATCTGTATCGAATTTGCTTTTGATTGGTTGTGATCAGGCGTTACCGGTTTCTTTGTTGCGCACCTTGGTTTGGTAATAGATGGAAGGCTGTACATTGAGTTCTTCCAGCACGTGATAGGCGCGAGAATCCTTTGACTGAGACGACAACTTGCTGTTCGCATCGTTGTAATCGCCGAAGGTGATGGCCTGTGTGGGGCACGACTGCGCACAGGCAGTGGTGATTTCGCCGTCAGCTGGGCGACGACCGGCTTTCTTGGCTTCGAGTTTTCCGTATTGGATACGTTGCACGCACATGGTACACTTTTCCATCACTCCGCGAGAACGAACAATAACGTCAGGATTCAAGACCATGCGACCCAATTCGTTGTTCATGTTATAATCGAACTGGTCGTTATCAGAATACTTGAACCAGTTGAATCGACGCACCTTGTATGGGCAGTTGTTGGCACAATAGCGGGTACCTACACAACGGTTATAAGCCATCATGTTTAGACCTTCGGAGCTATGAGTGGTAGCGGCAACCGGACAAACCGTCTCACAAGGAGCGTGGTTACAATGCTGGCACAACATTGGCTGGAAAACAACCTCCGGATTTTCGGAAGGATTTTCCATTTGGGCCAACATATCCATTTTACCAACGCCTTGCTCTTTTGCAGAAGCTTTGGTCATGTCCGATGTATAGTAACGGTCGATGCGAATCCAATGCATCTCACGGGAGTTGTGAACCTCCTGCTTGCCAACTACTGGTACATTGTTTTCTACTTGGCAGGCAATCACGCATGAGCCGCAACCAATACAAGAGTTGAGGTCGATCGACATACCCCAGAAATGGTTTGGCTTGTCGTGGCCGGGATTCTTCTCCGTAGCCCACAAATCCACATCGGTAGCCTTCATCTTGCCCTTGTACGTTTCAAGCATGATGTCAGGGTTGCCGGATTTAGGATCCTTGAGGTATTGGTCGAGATTGGTTTCTTTTACAATGTTTCGACCCATCAATGTATGGTGAGTCTGTGTGGCGGCCAGAATATGGTCCTCATCAACGGTTTTGTTGATGGTGGCGCCAGTGGCGTGGTACTGAATACCTGATCCGGAAACCGAAGCAAGCGTATAAGCATTGAACCCTACGTTGTCGGCAGCTTTTCCAGCGGCCGTGCGACCGTATCCAGCTGCAATGGCGAGTGTGTTGTCGGCAACACCAGGCTGTAAGTAAACAGGTCCTTTTAACGACTTGTTGCCTACTTTAATCTCAACCACATTGCCTTGTTGAAGCCCTTTGGCTGCAGCCAATGCGGGAGAAATAGCCACGTAGTTATCCCAACATACTTTAGAGATCGGGTCAGGCAACTCTTGCAACCAAGGGTTGTTTGCTTGAGCTCCATTCCCCATTCCCGTTTTCTCGTAAATGATCACATCCATGCCTTCTGATTTTGAGGATCCGAGGGCACTGGCGGCAGCGGCAGCATTGCCGGCATTCGCAACAGGAGCGGCAGCATTTGAAGCTGTTTCAAAAACACCGTCTTGGATGGACTTAGTCCAGAACGCGTCAGCCGAAGTAATTCCGGTTTGACGTGCATACATATTGCTCTTCCAGTAATTCTGGAGGTATGCATAATAGTCAGGCTGTGCTACTCCAGACCATTTAATCAAGGAATCCTGCATCTGTCGGGTTGCCTTGTACAACTGACGGATTACAGGTTGTGCTGTACTATACATGCCGGCAACAGGCTCGGCGTCATTCCATGACTCAAGGAAATGTGTATCAGGGAGAATGTAACCGCACATCTTGGATGTCTCATCCTCATACATGGAGAAGGAGACCGAAGCGCCGACCTTTTTGAGACCTGAGGCGAAGCCAGCCGCATCAGGATAAGAGTAGGCGGGGTTGCAGTTATTAATCAAAAGTACACCTACCGATCCGGCATTCATATCAGCTACCAAAGCGGCCATTTTCTGGTCGTCGCCTTGACGCAAGTTTGAGTGCATATCGATGCGGATGGTGGTACCGTAGTTACCCAGCATTGTATTGATGCCGTTAACCAAAGTTTGGATGTTCACGTCGTTCGTTCCGCAAACTACAACGGATTTGCCACGGTTGCTCCACAAGGCTTTTGCTGCGCGTGTCACTCCATCTTCAACGGAGGATTTAGCGCTGCCTGCAGCAGACTGACCAGCCATTGATGCAATCTTATTATATAAGGAGATTACAGTGGCACCGATTTCAGAAGGACGAACCTTGAAACGGTGGTCGGCATTAGAACCGGAAACCGTAAGCGTCGATTCAAAATGATAGTGTCTCGACATATCTTTCTTGCCGAAAAGCTTGCGGTTTACCACATATTGACGGGCATGTTCGGTGGCATGAGGCATGTTGCCCATGAAATCAGCATCCAAACCAACGATTACTGCAGCGTTTTCATAGTTGTAGGTCGGCAATGCAGCCTTGCCAAAGCAAGCTTCGTTGGCTTTGATTGCGCCCGACATAGACAACGCATCATAAGTAACCACTTCCGTGCCTGGATATTTGTTGGCGAACTCAGCCATCAAGGCCTTGGTAGCAGGACTGATGATGGTGGAGGTAAGTACACGTACTTTCTTACCGGAGGCTACAGCGGTTTGGATAGCGGCACCGATTTCCCTATCGGCAACATCCCAGGAAATTTCTGCTCCTGCTTTGCGCGCACTTGATAGGCGGTTGGTATCATACAATCCCAAAACAGCCGCTTGAACACGAGCGTGGGCCACACCTTTTGTGATGGATGAACGATCGTTTCCGTCAATCTTAATCGGACGGCCTTCACGGGTTTTCACCAGAATACTGGCATAGTCGTGACCATCGAAATAGGTGGATGCGTAATAGTTAGGGATTCCAGGAACAATCTCCTCGGGTTTGTTGAGGTAGGGAATCGACTTCTTTACGGGAGCTTCGCAAGCGGCAAGAGTAGCCGCTGCCATTCCGAATCCGAGAAACTTGAGGAAGTCGCGGCGCGGAGTGGTATCGGATGATTCCGCCTTGCGGCCTATTACTTCTTCAACAGGAATTTCTTCAAAAAATTCGTTGTTCCTGAGGCGGACGAATTCAGCATCGTTACGCAGTTCCTCGACGCCTTTCCAGTACTTTTTTTCCATATCCTTAATAGGTAGTGTTCGGTGGTGGGTATTGGTTTCAGCAAAAATTAATAGTGGCAACGGGCACATTCGAGACCACCAATCTTATCGACGGTGATTTTAGCCTCGGGACCATATTGCTTTTTCAACTTCTCGTGCAATTCGGAATAGTATGCATTGCCTTCCATATTCACTTCGGTGTTACGGTGACAATCAATACACCATCCCATTGTAAGAGGCGAATGTTGTTTAAGCACTTCCATTTCCTCAACAGGTCCGTGACAAGTCTGGCACTCGATTCCTGCAACGGTTACGTGCTGGGCGTGGTTGAAATACGCCAAATCAGGCAGGTTGTGTACGCGGATCCATTTCACAGGCTTGGGGTTGTCGCCGTATTTCTGGGTGGCAGGATCGTAATCCAATGCCGCATAGATTTTCTTAATCTCATCTTTGCCATACTTAGGTCCTTCCTGCACATACTTGTGACAGTTCATACAAACGCTTACAGAAGGAATGTTGGCATGACGGCTCTTCTCGGCACCATTGTGGCAGTATTGGCAGGAGATTCCATTCTGCCCAACGTGTAATTTGTGAGAGAACTTGATCGGTTGTTCAGGCGCATAATCTTGTTGGATACCGATTCCCGCAAGGGCATTCCAGCCTTTCACACTGCCCCAAAATGCACCCATAAGCACAAGAACAGCTATAAGCTTCTTGTTGCCGCGGACCCAATTTTTGGAAGCCTGTTTGGTAGTAACGGGAATTGGCTCAGGCAATCCCTGTTTGGCACGTAGTGCGCGTTCCAAACCTTTCTTAACCTTGCCCAATGAGAAGTAAAGGGTAATCAGAACCAACAACACCGTCCATAACACCCAAGGGAATCCCTCCTCTGGGGCGGCTGCACCAGGGGCGGCTGCACCAGGGGCGGCTGCAGGAGCTTTTTCGCCTTCGGCTTTTACATAGGCGAAAATGGCTTTGATTTCGTCATCGGACAATGAAAACGACGGCATAGCCGTTTGGTTGTATTCATTGTAAAGTTTAACTGCATATGCATCCCCCGACTTGATCATAGCCTGAGAGTTCTTAGTCCAACTAAGCAACCAAGCCTCAGGTCGACGCGCATGAACGTCCTTGAGTCCGGGGCCAATTACCTTGTTGTCGCCCGTGCTATGACATTGAGCACATTGGGACTTGAACAAGGCTGCGCCGTCGGGTTGGGCTTGCAATGTATCTGAGATGGACAAGGAGAAAAGGAGAAGCACGAAGGTGATTCTTGTGGCTAACACGCTACCTTTCATAGTGTTGTGGGAGTTTGTTGGGCTATAAATTTGGGCAATTGCCTTTAAAGGGCGAGCAAATTTAAAACAAACCTTTGTTATTCTAAAAGCCTATTGTGAGCAAAAAGAATTTAAAAGCATTCTAAATAATTATGTTGATATTCAAATTGAAACATAAATTCGAATATTCATCGTTGTTCCGTAACTTTACAGGTCGAAAAGCTAAAAAATGATGCGCCTTTTGTTTTTTTCTTTATTGCTTTTCGCATTCCACTCCCAAGCCAATTCCCAGTCCTTAAATAGTCAAGACGAGGCCATTAATGCCTTGATGGATAAACATATAGCGCTTGGTAAAGCACGCAATGCAATGCCAGGCTATCGAGTCCAAATTTTCTTCGGTGACACCCGCGAAGATGCCATCAAACAAAAAACAGAGTTCTTGAAGCTATTCCCGAACATGGGCGCTTACATTGTTTATCAACAACTCAATTTCAGGCTGAGGGTGGGAGATTTTAAAACCAAACTTCAAGCCACCGAGTTCCTGATGCAGGTTAGACCATTATTCCCGATGTCATTTTTAGTAAAAGACAACGTGAAGTTGCCTCGATGAATTACCTGAGTCCCTCCTCCATTCAGGTAAAAGAGTGGGCATTAGAGGGCTCAAATACGCTGAAATCAATACATAATCAGCTGAAATCCAAGGCTTCAAAGGATGTTGACGACCTGTTTTTCAAACATGCCCAGAAAATAACCGAGCTTGTAGATTGTACCACGTGTGGTAACTGTTGTAAATTGTTAGAGGCAGGCCTATCGGATGACGAAATAGCAAAGCTTTCTATAATAAAGAATGAGCGTCCCGAGCATTTTAAACGCTTGTACCTCCTAAAAGAAAATGGATCCGATGCCTGGTACTTGAAGGAAACACCTTGCACCTTTTTGAAAAGCGATTGTAAATGCGCCATTTATGAGGATCGTCCAAAAGCGTGCATTAACTATCCTGGATTAAACCACCCTGGAATAAAATACAGATTGCGATCGGTTTGGGCGAATTATGAAATATGTCCCATTGTCTATGCAAGTGTTGAGGCCGTTAAAACAGACCTGGCTAATGATCTATGAGCCGCAAGGAAGTTTATTTCACTCCTATCGTTTCCAAATCATTTTCATCCAATGCGGGAGGCATCTTGCCCTGTCTAAGTTTTTCAACCATCATTTTTCCGGCCATCTCCGATTGCTCCTTTGATCCAAAACCCATTACACCTGCCACAACGGGAACAGTTGGCTGATGGATGTATCTTTTGCCATCCACATAAATATCAAATCCCCATCCCCCAATCTGTGGATCGTTCTGGAAAGTGATCACCTCGAACTTTTGAGTTTCTGCTTTTGCATCGGTAATGGTGTCTGATATCCAAGAACTGTTGTTTCCCTTTTGAACATCAAACGTATCGCTTTCCACATTGGTCACATCATGTAGTTCGTGCTTTCCTCCACAAGAAAAGTGCAAAACAGCGCCCAATAGAAAAAGTGTAACCGTCCTCATGCCAACACCTCCGATAATATGTGGTGCGAATGTATGCTCCTGCCCTGAGTCATGTGCAATTCATAATAAGTGACCAGCCCTTGCAACATCCTGCGGTTATCGATGGCATCTACATCCAAATCCGACAAATCCCCGAAAGGGGTATACATCAATAACCACAAGGAACGTGCGACAGGACCATCCAAATAGTACACGTGATTAGGTCGATGCTGCGTGAAAACGCCCTCCTGCAAATCGAAGAATCCTTGCTCGGAATAACTGCCATGCGGATAGAAGCCGAGATGCTTCGACAGTTGTACCATGAAAGCCAAATGGAAACGGGCCACGTGGTTCGGCTCGGTGTCCAACATAAGTATTGCATTGTGAAGGAAACCGAACAAACTCGGAGAAGGCTCCTCCTCTTTGATGGATCGATTCAACACTTCCGACAAAAACATGGCAATGGTTCCTTTGACCAAATCCTGATGCAGATAACCCAGCGGTGGCGACAATTGAATTTCGGTAATGCGAGGCAACGTAGTACCAGGCTTGCCAGATGCAACCACTTCCACCAAATTTAGAGGCTGAAAAACCCCTGCAGGAAAACGACTCTTGCCTCCTCCCCTTACTCCGCCTACAATGAAGGAGCAAATGCCGGATGATTCGGTGTAGGTGCGAACAATCAACGACGTTTCGCCATACTTGGTGGTATGCAAGATGATGGCCCTGGTGTGTATGCGCATGCGAGCACCTCAATTGATGAACAACACCTTGGTGGTGCAGCTGAATTCGCCGGTATCATCGGTGCTGAAAATGAGGTAAACCCCTGTTTGCACCCGTCGACCGCTGAAATCCGTACCGCTCCAAACAGCTTGAGTACCATTCGAGCGACCTTCATAAACCAAAGAGCCGCTCACATCCGTTACTTTGAAGCTGCCATTGGCTACCAAGCCGCTGATGGCAATCGGTCCATTGTAACCCTCCCTAACCGGATTAGGATAAACCACTACATCGCCGCAAGGACCTTCGCCCTTGATAGCATCGCCTTTGTAAGAAACGATTCCTCGGTTGGTTCCGATGAACACCTCTCCGGATTGCTGGTTGATTGAGATGGCAATGATATAATTGGAAAGCAACGGTGAGTTAAGTTCGTTGAAGTTCAGCAGCTGCTCTGTTCCATCTGCAGACATCAGAAAAAGCCCTCCCGATTCAGTACCGATCCATTTTCTATTCGCACCATCAACCGCAATAGCCGTTACCACTTCAGACTCGAGCAGATACTGGTTGATGCCATCCTGTTTGATCAAAATCTGCTGCGCATCGAAATTGGATGAGGTTGTTGATGAAGACGGCGAATAAATAACCGCCACACCTCGGCCTGTGCCAAGCCAGATCTCGCCCTCCAAATCTTCTGTTATAGCGCGTATATCGACACTTTGCAAATTGCCTTTGCCCACGCCGGTAGTGTAAAATCTGGAACGATCATCGGAAGTAACATCCAACGTATTATTGTCATTAAACACTACTAATCCGCTTCCAAGTGGGGCGTTGTTGCCGATCACATTGATCCATTTTTGACCGTACGAATCCACAGTCAAATCGCCGAATAGCGGGGCCCCGGGAATGCCGGGAATACTATATTTGCGCCAAGTGCCTTGCGGCGATAACATATTCACCGGCTCTGCAGCAAGCGAATTCAAAACCCATAGTTGGCGATTTGCATCGAAATCGATACCAACGACCTGGCATTGAGTAGGGTTTCCTATACCCACCTGCAAAGTACTATTGGTATCGCGGTAGGTTTTAACAGGCACACCATCGCGCATCTCCAATAATCCATTGCCCTTGGAACCCACAAAAACATGGTTAGCGTTAGAGGGGTCAACGGCAACCGACATGTTATCGAACAGGTTGCCTGTTTCTATTACAGTACCGGGCATGGTCTTGGCATTAAAGGTTCGCCAATCGGCATTTGAATAGGATGAGAAATTGCAATTGGCATATGTGTTAAACCATGACTGGCTTCTGGTGGCATGTGTTACCCAAAGAGCACCTCCTTCCACATCCATTGCAGATATCAGATCGGAAGCAGGCCCATCGGGAAAAATAAAACGGAGCGGATCAACATCCTTGATTCTTACAAGCCCCTGCTGGTTATCGGCCGCCCATATGGTACCATCGCTTTGCGCAAAACCATCGCGAATAGCGGGATCGGAGTAATCCATGTAACCGAACTGACGAACCAAACCCAAGCCGCTGTTGAAAACAAATCCGCTTGGTGCTGTGGTGATGGTCATTGTTCCCTCGTTCACATGTATGGCCCTGTTTTTCTCTACACCTTGTGGAACAGGCAATGATGAAGGTGACCAACTTCCACTATCATAAACAAAAAGGCTGTCGGCAGAAGTGCTTCCCAATGCATCAGGCTTTGCATAGTTGGCGAAGAGTTTACCGTTGAATGATTCAATGATGTTGTAATCACCAGCGTTATTGGCGTCTTGCAATACGGTACTCCACGATGCATAGTTGACCAAGGCTGGGTTGTTGATATCGGCCGCCAAAACCCCGCGCTCTGTAGCGGCGTAGATGGAATCATTCAAAAATGCCACATCGAAAACACGAATAGAGGAGCCTGAAGGGCCAATTACATAGGTTTCACGCACTTCTTTACGCACCAAATCAACTACCACAATACCGAAGCCGCAAGAAACATAGGCATAAGAGCCTCGGAACTCTATTCCGTAAATGGATTTGTCGCCTGTGATGTTTTTACGTTTGATGTCGGAAAGATTGATAATTTCATTGCCCAACAGCAGATCGATATTGGCATTAGCATACGCCACCATCAAGATATCGCGCGCGGGCTCATAACCTAAGGACACCACATCCAATTCCGACAAACCTGAAATCTTAGAAAGCGCTTCAACAGAATTCTCATCCTTGCGGTAGATGAACATACCTCGGTCGGAGGCGCAGAAAATCTTGTCGCCCGCCTGAACAATTGCCTTTGCTTTGATGTACGGCAAATGCGCGCGCCACTGTCCCAATCCCAATGGTTGCGCACCGGCATCAGAAAAAACAACAGCCAGAAGCGTTGTTAACAAGGATTGTACAAGGATGCGTCTTAAATACATAATATTGCGGCTTCCAGACTTCAAATATAGGCAATACCCATTTGCCTTATGCCGTTGTCTGATGCCCTTACCGTACGTCGTATGTCCGAAAAATCCATATTGGTAAATACCCGATTGCTGTTGCCAGGAAAACTGGATGGTATTGGCTGGTTCACCTTTCACACGTTGAGGATCATCACAACGAAACATCCTGAACAACGGTTCGTTTTCCTGTTCGACAGGCCATGGTCGGAGGAGTTCGTTTTCAATAACAACGTTACTCCAATCACCCTGTTTCCACAAGCCCGGCATCCATTGTTATACTATTGGTGGTTCGAACATTCCGTTCCCGCCGCTTTGAAGAAGCACAAGGCCGAACTATTTCTCAGTCCCGACGGTTACCTCAGCTTGAATACGGCTGTGAAACAAGTTGCCGTATTGCACGACATCAACTTTGAACATTACCCCGGCGACTTGCCGCTGCTGACTTCCTTATACTATCGACATTACTTCCCTCGTTTCGCTCGCAAAGCGGAACGATTAGCCACCGTTTCGGAGTTTTCCAAAAGCGATATCGTGGAGCGCTACAATGTCAAATCCGAAAAGATAGACGTTGTTTACAATGGCGTGAACGAGCTGTACAAACCATTGGCCGCCGATCGCATCAAACAGGTTCGACTGAAGCACACCAATGGCTGCCCTTATTTCCTATTCGTAGGCATGCTCCATCGGCGCAAAAACATCGCTAACCTGCTCCGTGCATTCGACACCTTCAAATAGAACCACGATTCCAATGTAAAACTCCTCATAGTGGGTCACCGGAAATGGTGGACCAGTGAGATGGAAGAAACATACAAACACATGAGCCATGCGCAGGATGTGGTTTTCACCGGACGCCTGCCTATTGAAGAACTGGTGGAGGTTACGGCATCGGCGTTGGCGTTGACATACGTTTCCTATTTCGAGGGATTCGGCGTACCGATCATTGAATCCATGAGAGCCGGTGTGCCTGTGATCACCGCTAATGTGACTTCCATGCCGGAAGTAGCGCACGATGCTGCGCTTTTATGCGACCCATTCAGTACCGAATCGATTGCGGAATCGATGGCCGCCGTATGGAAAGATCCGGATTTGCGTGCCAGCTGCGTCCAAAAAGGATTGACCAGGGCTAACGATTTCAGCTGGAATAAGACGGCGGATTTGCTATGGGATAGTCTGATAAAAGCGAGAGGATAAGCCCCTCAACAATGCACCCACTTGCTTAACTTTGCCTAAATTTCCCAAACGCCTATGTCTCAAAGGGATTCAATATTGGTTTTAGGTGCGGCCGGACAAATCGGCACCGACTTGGTTATGCGACTTCGGAACGATGTTGGTAACGACCGGGTGATTGCTTCGGATGTGAAACACGTTGGCGGTGAACTCCGCGATAGCGGACCATTTGTATTGGCCGACGTCTTGGACTTCAATGCCGTTGCACGCATCATCGACCAACACCAAGTGAAAGAGGTTTATCTATTGGCTGCACTGCTATCGGCCACAGCCGAACAAAACCCGAAGCTCGCCTGGAAACTGAACATGGAGGGCTTATTCAACGTGCTCGATATCGCCAAAGAAAAAAAAGGCATGAAGATTTTCTGGCCCAGCTCCATTGCCGTGTTCGGACCAACTACCCCACGTGATAACACTCCCCAACACACCGTTATGGAGCCCTCCACCGTTTATGGTGTGAGCAAGCAGGCGGGAGAACGCTGGTGCGAATACTACAGCCACAAATTCAACATCGACGTGCGTAGTTTGCGCTACCCCGGTCTGATCAGTTATAAATCGCCTCCCGGAGGCGGCACCACGGATTATGCCGTAGACATCTATCACCAGGCTTTGGAAAAAGGGCGATATACCTGCTTCTTAAAACCGGGCACCATGCTGCCGATGATGTATATGCCCGATGCGTTGGATGCCACCATCAACCTGATGGGTGCTGATGCTGACAAAGTGCGTATCCGTTCATCCTATAATGTTGCGGCCATCAGCTTTGCTCCTGAAGAAATTGCAGCGGAAATCTCCAAGCATATTCCCGGTTTCGAAATCGATTATGCCCCCGACTTCCGCCAACAAATTGCCGACAGTTGGCCGCGCTCGATTGATGACCAAGCGGCTCGCAATGACTGGGGATGGAAAAACCAGTTCGATCTGGCAACCATGACCAGCGACATGTTGATGCATCTGCGTGAAATAAAATCCTTGCCCGTCGCCAAATAAAAAAATGGAGAACCAACTTTTTGTCACCAACTCGCTAACGCGCGAGAAAGAACTTTTCAAACCCATCAATGCACCTTACGTGGGCATGTATGTTTGCGGCCCAACCGTTTCAGGCGAGTCGCACCTAGGACACTCAAGGCCTTATGTGACTTTTGATGTCATCTACCGATACCTGACTCACCTTGGATACAAAGTGCGATATGTAAGGAACATCACCGATGCAGGGCACTTTGAAGAGGAAGGTCGAGAAGCAACCGACAAGGTGAATGAAAAGGCGAAATTGGAACGGCTGGAGCCGATGGAGTTGGTACAGAAATACACCAACCTGTTCCATGACATGATGGATTTGCTGAACTGCGAACGTCCTGCTATCGAGCCCACGGCCACTGGACATATCGTAGAGCAAATCGATATGATTCAGGAAATCATTCGCAAAGGATATGCTTACGAGAAAAACGGTTCGGTTTATTTCGATGTGACCAAATACGCCAAAGGAGGCGATTACGGTAAACTAAGTGGAAGGATCATTGATGATATGATAGCCGGCAGTCGTGAGTTGGACGGTCAGGATGAGAAAAACCATCCTGCCGACTTCGCGCTATGGAAGAATGCACCACCTGAACATATCATGCGTTGGAACAGTCCGTGGGGCTCCGGTTTCCCGGGATGGCATATCGAGTGCTCGGCCATGGCCACCAAGTACCTTGGCTCGCCGTTTGACATACACGGCGGCGGAATGGACTTGATGTTCCCTCATCACGAAAGTGAAATCGCCCAATCGCATGTGGCCTGCGGATGTATGCCGGTGAAGTATTGGCTGCACAACAACATGATCACCATAAACGGTCGCAAGATGGGCAAGTCGTACAACAACACCATCACGTTGAGTGAAATGTTTTTCGGTGGACACCATTTGCTGGAGCGGCCTTATCCACCCATGACCGTCCGTTTCTTCATCCTGCAAACCCAATACCGCAGCACGCTCGACTTTTCGAACGACGCGTTGCAGGCGGCCGAAAAAGCCTTGAACCGACTATTGAACGCATACGATGCCATCGGAAAAATTGCACCAAGTGCGAACAATTCATCCGACCTCAACACCATTGCCGATGCATGTAGGGATGCCATGAATGACGATTTCAATACGGCAATCGTGATTGCACAACTCTTTGAGTTGACACGAATCGTGAATTCGGCGGTTACCGGAGCGGAAACGCTTACCGCGGATGGCATCGCGCAAGCGAAAAACATTTTTGAAACCTATTTGTTCGGTATCCTAGGTGTCAAGCGTGAAGAGAAATCCAACTCCGGAGATGTAGAAGGACTTATGAAACTCATCATCGACATTCGGTCCCTAGCCAAATCGAACAAAGACTTCGCAACATCCGACAAGTTACGCGATGAGCTAGGGAAGTTGGGCATCTCCATAAAGGATGGCAAGGACGGAACCACTTGGACCAATTGAAACACACGTAAGCGTTCATATCCATGAAGCAACTCCAATCACTCTTCCAAATCTTGTGTGCGATATCCTTCACCATCTTGATTTCATGCGGTCCCGAAAAACCTAAACAGGAAGAGTCTACCACTACTGAAGCTGAAACAACAATGCCACGCATCCCCGTTCCCACCTTCAGCGCTGACTCAGCTTACGCCTTCATACAAAAGCAGGTGGATTTCGGTCCGCGCATACCGGGCACCAAAGCGCATGCCGATTGTGCAGCGTGGTTGGAGCAAAAACTGAAAAGCTACTTGCCCGAAGTGATCGTCCAAAAAGGAACCGCTACCACTTTCGATCAAAAAAAGTACGAAGTAAAAAACATCATTGGCTCTTTTAATCCGCAAATAGGTAAGCGCGTGCTATTGTGTGCGCACTGGGATACTCGGCCATTTGCAGATCGCGACGATGGAACTAACCTGAATAAGAAACTGGATGGCGCCAACGATGGTGCCAGCGGCGTAGGAGTCTTGCTTGAAATCGCTCGACAGCTGAGCATTGCCAAGCCGGATATCGGTGTCGACATCATCTTTTTCGATTTGGAGGATTATGGTCGCCCGGATGTAAGCTCTTTCCCTGAAATGCAAGATTCGTGGTGCTTGGGTGCACAATACTGGGCGCGCAATCTGCACAAGCCAGATTATTATGCTGAATACGGTATACTGTTAGACATGGTTGGTGCCAAAGGAGCGGTATTCCCGAAAGAAGGTACTTCCATGTACTATGCGCCTGCGGTTGTGGAGCGTGTTTGGAAAAGAGCCAATGATTTGGGTTATGGGAATTATTTCATCAGCCAGCAGTCAAACCCAGTTACCGACGACCATCTGTATGTAAATCAAATTGCCAACATTCCCTGCATAAACATCATCCATTACGAGCCTGAAAAAAGCGACTTCTTTCCACATCATCACCGGGTAAGCGACAACATGGACCAGATTGACTCCAAGGTGCTCGGCGTAGTGGGCCATACCGTATTGGAAGTGCTGTTCAATCCTTGATATTCCTCTTCGAGGAAATTCCGATTGTCTTGCTTTGACTGACTTATATCGGAAAAGTAATCCATTACTTTTTTCCTTTAGTCATTCGCATAGATTGCATTCGGTTTCCCAACAATAACGAATCCTCATCACATTTGATAACCTGGTACTTCAAGGTGTCTGTGCTAGTATTTCCATTGCCATTGCTTTGTGCCACTAAAAACAAACTATCACCTACCGACCACCAACATTGATACAGCAAAGTGGCCATATTAATTGAGGCCGCTGACCCATCGGCTTTCAATTCAAAACCTTGCATTTCTAATTCATTGATTGGATTGGGCTCGACCCAAGAGCCGATGATGGATTGCGACGCCTTGTCTTGATCTTCCACATCAACAGGATTGGAACAAGAAAAACAAGACAAAATCACAATGGTCTTAACTAGCCTCTTCATAAGGAGAAATTAATAAGTGCAACTGTTCACTAAGGAAATGAATGTTGTTCAAAAAAATGTGCTGGCTAGCCGAAGGAATAAACTTGACAAAATCCTTATGGGGCATATTCCATTATTTCGATAACATTATTTGAGCTATCAAGTAAGACAATCGACCAATGGGGCGCCCATGAATCCAGCTTACGTTCTCTAATCCCGAATGTGAAGTTCATAGAATTCGCCACTACATGATCTTTTCTAAATTCATTCAAATCCTCAAAAAGCCGTGAATTCATTTCAATGAGTTTTTGATCCTCTGAAAAAATGTCCGGCATCATATATGTGGCACGCAAACTATCAAAATTGAATGGCAAAGGGTTTTCATATTCAATAGTTTTTACTTCGCTTTCATAGTATTTATTTTCTAGAAACTTCAAAACCCGCTCTTCAATATCGGGATAATTTGAAACGGCCACATTCGTCGTTTGTTGGCAAGAAAACAAAATAGTCGCCAAAATGTATAAAACAAAATAGCGCTGGATTTTAAGATTTATGAAGTTCATGGTTTGTGTCCTGATGAAAAAGTTCAAATCAAATCCAACCCAATCAAATATCCGTTACCCCACCAGAGATAATAAACTTCATCATCTCGGTTCCATTCACATCCAACTCCTGAATGCTTGTGGTCTCTACAATCACCAACTGCCCGTTGAAGCCGTATGAGAATGGCAAATAAACAGCCATCTTGTTTTTCTCAATACCGAGCCTAGTCAAATCATCTTCTGTTACGAATCCGATGCGTTGAATGACCGGATTATTATTTACTGTAACCAAAACAGGTTTGGTGAACCGTTTCTTCTCTCCTACAAACGCCTCCACCAAATCCTTCATCGAAGTGTAGATGACTTTCAATAAAGGCGTACGCTCAAGCAACTTCTCTACCACACTAAAGACTGGGTTCGCCACAAGTGTAGAAGCAAAATATCCCAATATGGTTATCACCAACAACAAAAATAGGATCCCGAAACCAGGCAAATCAAATTCGGCAATACCCGGAAGTGTGATTGGAACGTTTATGGGTACAAGGTTGTCAATCCAAACAATGGCTTTGACAATGACCACCAATGTTACGGTGATTGGAACCGTGATGAGCAAACCCTGAAAAAAATAACTACCTAACCGTTTGAAAAAGGAAACCCTGTTGCTCATTTATAGCGTGATTTAATTGGAAATTTTAATAAGCCCTTCCGCCGCGCCCTTCAATGAAGTTCACAAAAGAGCGACACACCACCTTGTTGCCTCCGGGAGTTGGATAATCGCCCGAGAAGTACCAGTCGCCCGTGTGTGCCGGACAAGCCGCGTGTAGGTCTTCAATCTTTTGATAGACGATTTTCAAGTCCGCCTTCAAATCGTTAGGACGAATGAGGTTGGCAATCTCATCCGATATTTCAACCGCAGTGAATACACGATAAATATCCTTTACGGGATTCATCATGTCAGCAGTAGCCATGGTCAGCTGTTGCTTGCAACGGTTGTACACATCATTTATTACCGATTGCTTCCCGTTTTTCTTCAACAAGCTGATTGCAGCTTGGAAGGCCACGAAATCTCCCAGTCGCGCCATGTCGATACCGTAACAATCCGGATAACGAATCTGTGGTGCAGAAGAAACAATCACGATTTGCTTAGGACCCAAGCGATCCAGCATTTTCAAAATGCTTTTCTTAAGAGTGGTGCCGCGCACAATGGAGTCATCGATAACTACCAAGTTGTCGACTCCCCTGTTTACTGTTCCGTAGGTGATGTCGTATACGTGAGCCACCAAATCATCGCGCTGCGCATCATCGGTGATGAAGGTGCGTAACTTGGCGTCCTTGATGGCGATCTTTTCGATGCGTGGCTTGATGGAGAGGATGTGATCCAATTCCGCTTCGCTCATGCCAGGCCCAGCCTTCAATATTTTTTTCTTCTTGACCTCACGCAAGTAATCTTCCATGCCTTGCACCATTCCGTAGAATGCCGTCTCAGCCGTATTGGGTACGTAAGAGAAAACCGTATTTCGCAAGTCGTAGTCGACACATTCGAGGATGGAAGGACAAACGTTTCTGCCAAGGGCTTTGCGTTCCTTGTAAATATCAACATCGCTGCCGCGTGAGAAGTATATCCGTTCGAATGAACAAGAGCGTCGTGTCATCGGTTCGCGGAACTGCGACTCCTTCACTTCGCCATTGCGTTTGATGATCAATGCGGAGCCGGGTGGTATTTCACGCATCTGCTCAACAGGAATGTTGAATGCGGTTTGCATGGCAGGCCTTTCGGATGCCACCACTACCACCTCGTCGTTCTGGAAGTACCAAGCCGGACGAATGCCACATGGGTCGCGCATTACGAATGCATCACCATGGCCGAACATGCCGGCAATGGCATAACCGCCGTCCCAACTCTTTGCGGCTCGGGTCAAGATGCGTTGTATATCGAGGTTGTTGGCAATCAATGAGGATATATCCTTGTTAGAATGACCTTCCTTCTTGAAACGTTCGAACAATAATTCATTCTCCTCATCCAGAAAGTGCCCCACCTTCTCCAATACCGTTACCGTATCTGATTTCTCTTTGGGATGCTGGCCCAGATCCAGCAATTGTTCCAGCAACTCATCCACATTCGTAAGATTGAAGTTGCCTGCCAAAACCAGATTACGAGTCATCCAATTATTTTGACGCAAAAAAGGGTGACAGCTTTCGATATCGTTCTTGCCATACGTACCGTAACGAAGGTGGCCCAACAAGAGCTCTCCCGTAAAGGGCAATTCACGCTTCAACCAATCCGTGTCGTCGAATTTTTCAGGATGAATTGCCATTGCATCGGCAAAACGTTTGTTGATGACTCCAAAAATATCGGCAATGGGTTGGGAGGCGTTGCTGCGCTGTCGGCTGATGTAGCCGGTTCCTGGCTCCTGATCCAATTTGATGGAGGCTACACCCGCACCGTCTTGTCCGCGGTTGTGCTGCTTCTCCATCAACAGATAGAGTTTGTTCACACCATAAAAGGGCGTGCCGTATTTTTCCTTGTAATAAGAGAGTGGTTTAAGGAGACGAACAAGGGCGATGCCGCACTCGTGTTTTACCTGGTCGCTCATGGCGGGGTTCTAAGATGCAAATATAGGAAAAAGTGAACAAGGGTTTGTACGGCACTGATTTTGAGTTTCTTCTGGGCAATTTACTCGTATGTCACCAATTGGGCAGCCACCACTTTTTTGGTTTGTTTGTCCTGTACGAAAACGATCATGCGCCTTCCGGCAGATTTGCCTATACGTCGCATAGGTATGCGCGTGATGCCTTTGTTGCCGCCGATATTGGCCGTATGGAAAAGCAATGCAACATTTTCGTTGTGCAAGGTCTTGCCTTTGTTGTCGCCAGCAGTAACCTTAGTGTCCATGGGCTTTTCCAGAACAACTATGTTCAAGTAATATGATGATACTTGCTTCTTTGTTTTCTCAATGCCCGTCAAAGTATGCCCGATATCCAGCGTATCATCAAACAACTGATAATTGATATCCAACGTAACGGGGCGTTGTATAGACAATTGCTTGTTTACCTCTTGTTTGACTTGGTTGGATGCAACAGGAACACCATTCACAACGAAATAGGGCGTGTATGTCTCGCGCTCTTTGGCAACGGATGAATAGTTAGTGAGTCTTCGGGTATGCTTCAAAGAACTGAACGGATCCTTCCAGCCAAAACGGTTCCAGAAGTCGACATGCAACGAAATGCAATAAACCCCATCGGCAGATTGCTTATTGAGCTCCGACAAAAGCTTATCCGCCTCGGGGCAGTTGATATCGCCTTGGGAGGTGAAGAGTTCCACCACGGCGAATTTGCTTTGCGAAAATAATTGGAATGGCAATGTTGCCAACAGAATGAATAGCAAAGTGAAAATAAGTTGACGCATCCTGGAGCTCATTTATTAGTTACATGTGATAAGTGACAAGCGCCGCCCTGAGATTGTCCGATAGTTATCGGACGAAGGGTGACACGTTTCATCCTTTAGGTTTCAAATCTGAAGTATTCTTACAAACTACTGCTATCTGCCAACCGCCATTGCCACTTGAACGAATTAAAAATAGGAAACCGATTATGCTTTTTCTTGAGGTCACGATAACTAAACAAATACACTCCTATCCATTCCGAGCCACTCCAATGCTGTTCCATTTAATAAACGCTCTTTGGTGGCGCTATCGTATTCCATGGTGTTGATTAAGGTTCCGGGGACGTCTTCGCCTAAGGGGAAAGGATAATCGGAGCCCAGCGCTACTTTGTCGGCGCCTGCAAGATTCACCAAGAAGCGCAACATATCTTGGTCATGCACCAACGAATCGAAATACATTTTACCTAAGTAATTTCTCGGGTTAACGTTGTTATCCACCGCCACTAGATCAGGTCTGCAATGGAATCCGTGTTCGATGCGACCGATGGTGGAAGGGAACGAACCACCGCCATGCGCGAATGCCACACGGAGCTTGGGCAACCTTTCAAACACCCCTCCGAATATCATGGAGCATATGGCCAACGAGGTTTCAGCAGGCATGCCTACCAACCACGGCAACCAATACTTCTGCATTTTTTCCTGTCCCATCATTTCCCATGGATGCACAAAGATGGCTGCGCCCAATTTTTCAGCAGCAGCGAAGAATGGGAACAATTCAGGGGCATTCAAATTCCAATCGTTCACATGGCTTCCGATTTGCACACCACGCAATCCAATTTGCATGCAACGCTCCAACTCTTGAATGGCTAACTGCGGGTCTTGCAATGGCACAGTGCCTAATCCTACGAAACGTTTGGGGTGCTCGCGCACGATGTTGGCGATATGGTCATTCAAAAACTGCGCTACCTCCAAACAATCCTTTGGTTTGGCCCAATAACTGAACATCACCGGCACAGTCGACAACACTTGCACATGAACACCATGGTTATCGCACTCATGTATCCTGGTGCCAGCGTCCCAACAGTTCTGTTCCACTTCGCGGAAAAACTTATCGCCAACCATCATCTTAGCGCAACAGGGCTTATGATGATCCAACTGAATAAACCCACCATAACCAAACTTCGACCCGAAGTCGGGAATGTGCTGAGGGAGAATATGGGTGTGGATATCGATGGTGAGCATTGGAAAAGGATCTTTATGATTTTTATGATTGGTTATGAGGGATTATTATGATGGGCTTGTTGGGATTATTATGATTACCAGGATTGGTTATGACGAATTTTTATAATTTGATTTGATTTGATAAATTTATTTATTTTTGAGTGCTTTTCATAAGGTCCTTTTCAATTTAACCGCTTTTCAAATGTACCCAAACAATTTCGCCCATTCGGCTATTACCGACAAAGTTATTAAAGCGTTTTACAAAGTCTACAATAACCTTGGATACGGATTCTTGGAAAAAGTCTACGAAAGGGCTATAGTCATCGAGTTGGAAAAAGCAGATCTTGCCTTCAGAACCCAAGTGCCACTTCTAATTTATTATGAAGGAAAAAGAGTCGGCAAGTATATTCCAGACATTATTATCGAAGACCAAGTAGTGTTGGAAATAAAAGCCGTTGGCTGCTTACATCCAAGCCATGAAGATCAACTCCGAAACGCCTTGAAAGCATCTGGAATGGAGGTTGGTTTGCTAGTGAATTTTGGAATTCAACCTCAAATAAAACGCAAGGTGTTTTCCACGGAATTCAAAAGAGGCATAAAACCCGGCGTGGAAAAATATGATTTAAATCCCAAAGAATGAGTCATGAGTTCTACATCATAACCAATCCAGGCAATCATAAACAATCCTTTTAACCTATATCAAACTTAATCCCCTGTGCCAATGGCAGCTGGGTGCTGTAGTTGATGGTGTTGGTTTGACGGCGCATGTAGATTTTCCATGAGTCAGAGCCGGATTCGCGGCCGCCACCGGTTTCCTTTTCGCCACCGAATGCTCCACCGATCTCTGCGCCAGAAGTTCCGATATTCACGTTTGCGATTCCGCAGTCGGAGCCGCGATGGGATAGGAACAATTCGGTTTCGCGCATGTTGTTGGAGAAAATGGATGACGACAATCCCTGAGGCACATCATTCTGTAACTCGATGGCCTCTTCGATGGTTTTGTATTTAATGAGATACAACAGCGGAGCAAAGGTTTCATGTTGTACGATTCTATAATGGTTATGCACCTCGGCTATGCATGGAGTAACATAACATCCCGACTCGAAGCCCGCTCCTGAAAGCGAACCTCCACCGTAAATGATTTTGCCACCTTCTTGTTTCACTTGTTCGATGGCGTTATTGAAGTCGGCCACGGCTTTGGTATCAATCAACGGACCAACTAAAGTGGAAGGATCCAATGGGTTTCCGATTTTCACATGCTTGTAGGCGGATACCAACTTGTCGCGGAAGGCATCGTAAACACTTTCGTGGATGATGAGTCGACGTGTACTGGTACAACGCTGTCCGCAGGTGCCTACGGCGCCAAATAACACGGCACGCAGCGCCATTTCCATATCCGCTTCTGGAGTGATGATGATGGCGTTGTTACCTCCCAATTCAAGCAAAGAACGACCGAGTCTTTCGCCTACGATGCGTCCTACACGCTTACCTACGGCGGTGGATCCGGTGGCTGAAATCAGCGGCACACGTTTATCAGCAAGGAAATTGTCTCCTACATTTTTCGAATTGCCAGCCGCCAAGCACAATGTTCCTTCAGGAACATCGTTCGCCTTCAATACATCCGCAATGATGTTGTGCACCGCAATGGCGCAAAGCATCACTTTAGAAGATGGCTTCCACACAACCGTATCACCACACACCATAGCCAACATCGCATTCCATGACCATACAGCCACGGGGAAATTGAATGCGCTGATCACACCAACAATGCCTAGTGGATGGTACTGTTCGTACATACGGTGGTCGGGACGTTCGCTGTGCATGGTGAAACCGTGCAACTGACGTGATAGACCTACAGCGAAATCACAGATATCAATCATCTCCTGCACCTCACCCAAGCCTTCCTGGTATATTTTACCCATCTCATAGGAAACCAACATGCCCAGATCCTCTTTCTTCTCACGCAATGCGTTTCCGATCTGACGAACCACTTCGCCGCGCTTGGGAGCAGGAACCTTGCGCCATTCCAAAAAGGCTTGGTGCGATTTCACAATCATCGCCTCGTAATCATCGGCGGTTGCCTGGGCGATTTTGCCAATGAGTTTGCCGTCTGCTGGAGAATAGGATTCAATCACCTCGCCTTTGGTATCAACCCATTGTGTTCCGGTGCAAGCACCGTGGTTCATTTCTTTGATTCCTAGTCGTTGGAGTGTTTCGGCAATACCGTAATTGGATGACATGTAGTTGGATTTTTGTAGTTACAAAATTAGTTAATATTTGCTAGTCTTAGAGGAAATAGGGAACGCGGATGGGTCGGATTTGGCGAATCAACGCGGATTTAACCAGACTCGAATCAACTCCGCGTAAATCCGCTAAATCCGTGTTCCGCTACTTGAGTGCTATACAAACATTCTTCTCCTCCGTAAAAAAGTCTAGCGCTTCAAATCCGCCTTCGCGGCCTATGCCGGATTGTTTCATGCCGCCGAATGGAGTACGCAGATCACGAAGCAACCAACAGTTGATCCAAACGATGCCGCTGTGAATGCGCGCCGCCACTTGGTGAGCGCGATTCAAGTTGGTGGTCCATACCGTTGCCGCTAAACCATAGGTGGTGCTGTTGGCATAACTCAAAACTTCCTCCTCGGTGTCGAATGGCATGATGGTCACCACAGGACCGAATATTTCCTCTTGATTGGTACGACAATCTGAAGGCAGCCCTTCTATTACCGTTGGAGCAATAAAATAACCGCCAGCGTTTTCACCATCCAACATCACACGATTTCCTCCACACAACACTTTTCCTCCTTCTTGTTTTGCCAATTCGATATATGACAAGATCTTGTTCATGTGTGGTTCCGAAACAATGGCACCCATGCGATTCTCATCATTCAATGGATTGCCTATTTTCAATTTTTGAACTTCCTTCACGAAGGCTTCCTTGAATTTATCATAAATGCTGCGCTCTACAAACATCCGACTGCCGCATAAGCAGATCTCACCTTGGTTTGAGAATGATGACAACACCGAAGTCTTCACCGCCTTTTCGAAATCGCAATCGGCAAAGATGATGTTGGGATTCTTTCCTCCCAGCTCCAGCGAAAGCTTCTTGAACATGGGTGCTGCTACTCTGGAGATTTCGGCTCCTGTCTTGGTGCCTCCCGTAAAGGAAATAACCGGTATCTCAGGATGCACGGTGATGGCGCTTCCCACTTTGGGCCCTAAGCCGTATACAATGTTAAGCACACCTGCAGGCAAACCTGCTTCCATGCACAACTCCGACAACATAAAAGCAGTCATCGGTGTGATCTCCGATGGCTTCGCTACTACGCAGCAACCAGCAGCCAATGCAGGTGCGATTTTCCAAGTGAAGAGATACAACGGAAGATTCCAAGGAGAAATGCATCCAGCCACACCGATGGGTTGGCGAAGTGTGTAGTTGATGGCTGTTCCCTCCATGGGATGAGCAGCCGTATGGTTGTGCAAGATTCCGGTTGCATAGAAATGGAAATTCTTGGAAGCCCTGGGAATATCCACGGCTTTTGCCAACCACAAAGGTTTACCGTTATCGATGCTCTCCGCCAGAGCGAGCTTGTCGAGGTCGCGATCAATAAGTTGAGAAATTTTCACCAGAATGGCCGAGCGTTTCTCTGCGGGAGTGGTACTCCATCCCGCGAAAGCGGAGGTGGCCGCTTGTACAGCCAACTCAACGTCCCGTTCATCAGAATCTGGAATATGGCTATAGGTTTTCCCGGTAGCGGGGTTGATGTTATCGATATAACTTCCCGATAAGGGAGCCATCAACGCGCCGTTGACGTAATTGCTGATCTTTTGCATAAGGCTGATTCCCGTCAATCAAAGTTTGGTGAAACGCTGCGCAGAAGACGCACCGTTGCTGTAGACACGCAACAGGTAAACACCGCTCGACCATTTACCGGTTTCAATCATCATGGATGGGTTGGATATGCGGGTGTTCGCTATTAGAATACGTCCCGATGGATCGGTAACCTCGTACGACATGCCCTCTTGGTAATGTAGTATTTGCAAACGCAACTGTTCTTGCACCGGGTTTGGTGCCAATGTGAACACCTGGCTGTTGTTAGACTCAAACACGGATGTGAACGAAGTGGGCACACATCCGCCGTAGGTATAGGTAACCAATCGCTCGGTGTTCTGGTTCACGATGTCGCGGATGTTATCGATGCAAATCACCGTATCTGTAACAGCTGTGAAATAAATCCGGCACAACGGTTGCGAAGTAGCCGAACGCATGAGTGATGAATCCTGACGCGAAATGGCAAATAGCGATGTGCCGCCGTTCATCAAACGAATGTCGACCGGGAACTCAACGGGATCTGCCAAGCTTACTACCATCGAGGGCGTGATGCCACTTACGGTGAATTGATACGCCTTGATGTCGGCGTCGGAGTTACGGATTTCGATATCCATAAAACCATTGGTGAAATCCACGGTGGTGATGGCAAGCGCTGCCGTATCGTTCGGATTCAGAATATTCCTTGGGAAATTGCATTCGTTGGTGTTGGTTCCTGCAGGATGCGGTGCATGCGGCGTGTTGATGCACCACATCGCCAATGCGGCATCATAAACCGAAACCTGTCCATCGCCGTTCAAATCATAACAAGTGGCCGAGGATCCGGGCATGCTCTCGAGCATGTTGGCATACTCGAACACATCAGTGGTGTCTAAAGCTAAGTCGTTATTCAGGTTACCATAGATGCCGGTGCCTGCGCACACGCCATTGCAATCGAGCACTGCGGCACCACCTGGAATTCCCATACAATCTACAAACGGAGTGCAATTGGGAAGGATGGTAAAGGATGGAACACCTGCAGCGTTGCGCGTGATTTGCATACAAACTTGCAGCGCATTGTTGGCATGGTTGATTTCGTAGTGGTTGAACGCATCCGGTAAATGACGCGAATTGATGATCACAGCCAAGCGGTATTGTCCGTCGGGCACATCGGTGATGTCGATCCATTGGCACTGGGTGCCCGCTCCGTACACATCGTAACAACCGGCAGAGATGCCCATGTAACCGCAATTGTAGGTTCCCCATCCACACAAGTCCATTACACAGAAGCCGTTCTTATGTCCAGCCGGAATCAGATTGCCATTGTTGTCATACAATCGGTAATCGCCATAGCCCTCATAGTGTGCGTGGCCATGACAATTCACCGTATTGAACATGGTAGGATTACCAGAAGGAGTACCCACAATGTAATCGAGGTTACCAATGTTGTCGATTTTAGAAGTGAATGAAATCACATAGCGGGTGCCGTAACCTGTTACGCAACCCTCAGCCACATCGCAAGTGCCTGCGGCGATTGTTTGCAAGCCAAGGCTGCTCACAAAGGCGAGAGAATCGAAAACCAAATCAGGACCCGTGCAACCAGGGTTGGGTGCATAAATACAACTGCCATCGTCAACAGATGCCAGTGGGTTGAAGTTGCATGCGTTTGGATCAGTGCAGCCCGATATGGGCCCCACATAACTGAAAGAAAAATTCACCGTACCCGTGCAGTTGTCGTTGCTGTCGCCGATACGTACGATATAAGACTGTCCTGCCATAAACACTACGTCCAAATCCGCTTGCAATCCACAATTGGCATTGTCGTTATAGGCATATGTTCCGGGAGGGCCTTCGTCGCCCGATTGTGAGTTACAGGATGAGTACACCCAGATTTTCGTATCGCAGCTGTTGGTTCCGCAGGTAGTGATGTTATAGATGCCTGTGGTGGGAGCGGTAAAGGTGTAATAGTGGTTGTCGTAAATGGTGTTG
>JBKDSL010000017.1:0-15372 GCA_046340555.1 Bacteroidota bacterium | reverse complement strand
AGGTTGGGTATCACCTATCCGCTTTTGGTTTGTGCCAACCGCGACAAACTGCAATCGGTTTTGCCGGGCCTCGATAACTTCCGTGCATTTCCAACAAGTATTTATCTTGACAAGAACCATCGTGTGCGTAAAATTTACTCGGGATTTTCGGGTAAGGCCACTGGAGCGGAATTTGAGCGTTTCAAGGATGATTTTACTCTGTTCATGGACAAATTGTTGTCGGAACCTCAAGCACCTTGAATCCCTATTGCACGATTTGTGATTATTTAGTAGGTTCACCCATCAGGAACACACAAGCCCTTGCTCAAACGAATCCTGTTCTTAGATCGAGAGCTTAAATGATCTGTTGTGTCATGAGAAAATGCAAATAGTAATTGAACTGAGCTAAAGTCGGCAAGTTTGTCTAGATTTGACTAGTTATTAAAAGAGCATTTATCTATTGAAGTTGAACCATAGATCTAATATCAAAACAATCCGTTTCCAAATGAAGTGATGTTGATTCGCATTTATATAGTTGCTTACTTATTGTTGACTGCCACCACAGGCATCTCGCAGCAGGCATGGACTTTTTTCAATACAGCAAATTCGCCGCTGCCTGAGAACTCTGTACGCTGCATTGCCTCAGCTTCGAACGGCACCATCTGGATTGGTACTGATTATGGGCTAGCATCCTATGATGGCAGTAGTTGGACTGTTTACAACACCATGAATTCGGGGATTCCAGATAACTCCATACGTTCACTGTTAATCGATGGGAACATTATTTGGGTTGGAACCTTCATGGGCGGTTTGGCGCGTTTCGATGGAACGACTTGGAACATTTACAACACCATAAATTCGTTCATACCGGATGATTTCGTAAGGTCGCTTGCGCGCGACACTGCAGGCAATATTTGGGTTGGCACCATTGGGGGATTAGGACTTTTTGATGGCGTCACTTGGACCATATTCAACATGAACAACACACCATTGCTTTCGAACAACATAAGCGGGCTATGGAGCGATTCAATCGGCACCATCGTATGCACCATCAATGGGGGTGTGGGTTTTTACAATAATGGCAGTTGGCAGCATTTCACTATTGGCAACTCCAACTTACCCGACAACTCCAGCCTCGGAACAATACGTGATAATGCAGGAGTACCTTGGTTTTCGACGCCTGCCAATGGCCTGAGTGCATACGTAGGTGGCATTCAATTTTTGACATTCAGTACCATCACCTCAGGTATCGCATCCAACAGTACCACCGGTTTAGCTTACAGACAACAAGTTGACGAGATTTGGCTCGGCTCAATTGACGAAGGCCTCATCCGCAAGAGCGGACTTAATTTCACAAACTATGGAACCGCCAACGGCTCGTTACCTGATGATGTAGTACAGTGCGTGCATGTGGATTCTCAAGATATTGTTTGGGCGGGTATGCAAACGGGTGGTTTAGTAAGATTGGATCCCGATTTGTTGATGAACATAACAAGCCTTGAAAGCTCTATTGAAGCGTTTGTGTATCCGAATCCAGCAGCCGACTTCATAAAATTCGATATTGAATCCAGCGAGCCTGTTGATGTTTTGGTATTTGATGGCCTGGGGGCGAAAGTTATGGAGAAGCGATACGAAGCGCATAATTCACCCATAAACATGGGCGTTTCAAATCTGAATGCAGGTCGATATCAAGTATTGATCCAGCAGGGTGGACGCATATACACTGCTGGTTTTATGAAAGCTGACTATTGATTATAGCGCTTCTTCCAGAGGTCGTTGAATGACTCGCGAGCAGGTGCGGGCATCTGGCGTAAACCGTTGCTCGATTTGAAAAACAATTCATCCAAGAAGTATCTCCGTGGCTTCAGTGTTTTCCATTTAGGGCTGTCACGTTTGATCATGGCGTTTCGCCATAAGGTGAAGAAAATCCGTTCAGCTGAAAATGTTGTTTCCTGCTCTGCTTTTTTACGTCGGTTGTCGAGCAGAAGCTTATTGAAATTAATGTTGACCGGACACTGTTCCGTATCGGCTCCACTAAGCGTGGAAAGGTCGCTGAAGAACCCATGGCTTTTCATACCATTCAAAACGGGCTCTACCACTGTGGCCGGCGGGCCCATGCGTGTGGAGTGATAGGTTTGGCCACCGATAACTGAATAAACGGGATCGGCGTATTGACAGGCGCCGCAGCGGATGCAAGACATCACGCCACGTTGTACCTCATCGGCTATAACATCCGTGCGCCCATTGTCTATAAGCACCACGATCATTTGTTCTGGTCCGTCGACTTCATCCGCTTTGCGCGGCCCCCAAAGGATGGAGTTGTATGAGGTGACCTTTTGTCCAGTACCGTAGGTAGCCAATAGCGGCCACATGGTTTGTAGGTCTTTTACAGAGGGCAGGATCTTATCGATGCCTGCCAAAACGATATGGATTTTGGATCGGGAAGCAGCCAACATTACATTGCCCTCGTTCTCGGTGATGGCAACGGCACCTTCGTCGGCGAGCAGGAAGTTGGCACCTGTAATGCCCACATCGGGCTTTAGGTATTTTTCGCGAATATGGTCGGCAGCACGCAGCGATAGCTCGATGGCTTGTGCCGAATTGGTTTGGATGCCCACCTTGTTGAAGAGGTAGCGTACCTCTTCAGGGCTTTTGTGAAGTGCGGGCATCACCATGTGTGATGGCTCCTCTTGTGCTAGTTGTAAGATGAACTGACCAAGGTCGGTTTCGGTCCAACTTACGCCTGCCGCCTGCAAGGCTTGGCCTAGTCCGATTTCATCGGCGGTGAGTGATTTGGATTTGACCACCACCTTGGCTTGGGCCTTTTGGATGATCGCATTTATCTCAACACAAGCCTCGGCCGCGTCGCGGGCCCAAACAACCTTGCCACCCGACTTGATGAATATGGACTCGAATTGGATGAGGTATTTCTCGAGGTCATTGATGGACTTCCAACGGATATGAGCGGCGCGGCGGCGTGCCGATTCCAATTCGGTGAACTGCGTGATGGCTTCGCCAAATGACTTTTTGTAGTTACGGCGGGCATGGTCGATGTGCCCATGCAGCTCCACATCGTTGATACGGGAAGCAGTTTCTTTCAGAAAGGTTTCGTAAAAAGCGGTCTCCGACATATTCGGGACCAAAGTTACCTTAATGTTAAACCGCTAAGGAATGAGCCTGTTGGTTAAGTTTTAACACACATTTCAACAATAGATCAACCATTTTTGAGCAGTTGGATCAGCTCATCTTGAATAGCCTGTTGACTATTGCGGGCATACCAAAGGTGGAGTTCTTCGGCATAATTGACAGCGGTTGATGGATCGGACTTGAGTCGTTTTACCAACGCCTGTGCCTCTTCGGGACGAGGGCCCCATGTTCCGGTAACCTGGTATTCCGCATCCAATTGCACGAGTATTGGAATGGAGTGGCTAACGCCATCGGTAAGGTGAGCATCCATCAGGTTAGGATTTTGGTCGCGATAAGCTAGCCTAAGGTCGATGCGATTGTTGGAGGCTTCGGCTAATCGCGCCATCACAGGAAGCGATTGCGAAACATCGCCACACCACGGCTCAACAATTACGAGCCATCTCAAAGGTCTATTAAGGTCCGTCAATGTCTGGTGAGTGGCATCATTTAGCTTGAATTGGCGGTAAAGCCTGTCGGTGCGCTGCCAATTCAATGGGAGATACTGCGCATAGTTCCCATAAGAAGTGGCTGCACTCCCATCCAAAGCAGCCTTGAAATCAGCCAAGTAGCGCTGAAAATCAACTGCGGTAGCAAAATGGGATTGGTATAGTTCGGGAGAAGGTTTGACAGACATGAAGCTTTAAACAATAAAACCGAGCATTGGTTATAAATCCACAACAAAATCCATGATGGTGATTAACTTTGTAAGGATTACTCCAAACCGCGCCTAAGGCGGTCAACCATGGACAAAACCCCACCCCCCTCAGAACGCGCAAGGATTCGTCGACTTCGTGAATACGCAATTTTAGACACCTTGCCAGAGGTGGATTTTGACAACATCACTCGGATCGCTTCAGCCATTTGTCAAACGCCAATTGCCTTGATCAGCTTGGTGGATGTAGACCGTCAGTGGTTCAAATCTGCTATAGGCTTGACGGAACGGGAAACTCCCTTGGAGGCTTCGTTTTGTGCTCACGCCATCCAAGACCCTTCGCATGTGCTTACCGTGACTGATGCCACTTTGGATAGCAGGTTTTCCGAAACGCCATTGGTAACCGGCAGCTTGGGGATACGGTTTTATTCGGGGGTTCCGCTGGTTGATGCTGAGGGCTTTGCTTTGGGAACCTTGTGCATTATCGACCAAAAACCCAGGCAAGCGTTGACAGAAGAGCAAGAGGAATCTCTCAAAGCTTTGGCATCACAAGTCATGCGCCTACTGGAGTTGCGCCTGCGGAATAGGGAGATACAAGCGGTTTCGGAGCGCTTAATGGAAAAAAACGACGAACTCCACGAATTCGCACTTACACTTTCGCACGACATCAAATCGCCCCTTGCGGGGATTCAGCAGTTAGCTGAGTTGATTCAAGAAAACATGCCCGAGAAGGCGAACCCCAAGGTCCAGACCTCCATTGACATGATACGAACAACAGGCTTGAGGTTACAGGAGATGATCATCGCGGTTTTGGAATATTACCGTCTTGGGGATCACTCTGATACGGAAGCTGAGGAAATCGAAATCGAAACCTTCTTGAAAGACAGTGCCGCATTGGCTCTAGACTCCCTGCAAGGTAAGTATGTGGTTTCGGCGGATGTTGAAAGAGTGACCCACAAAAAAGCCGTTTTACAATTGGTTTTGTTGAACTTGATTGAAAATGCCTACCGCCACAACTATAATGAGGATTTATTGATTCGTGTCAGTGCCAAAAGGATGGACAACTTAGTACGGATTGCAGTAGAGGACAACGGACAAGGTGTAAATCCAGAAATGTTGAGCAAAACGAATCGGCTTTTCAAGTCGCCTACCAATATTGACCGATTTGGAAGAAGGAGCTATGGAATGGGTTTGGCCAAGGTTCGCAAGCTGTTAGAGACGGAGGGTTCTGAATTGCATTTGGAATCTCCAATTGGTCAGGGGTCGGTATTTTATTTCGATATTCCTACATAGTCTGCGCTTAACTTTGCAAGCGGATGTTTGTTTAAATCATCCCAAAAAATACAATTCCATGGACAGACGTAGATTCATAAAAGGTTCCGCCATCATCGGCGCAACTGTTGCCGTTCCTGAGATATTGAAATCGGCTTCGGGTTTGGAGAACTCTAAAAACGCCCGCCGGGTATACCGATTGCTCAACGCCAACAAGTCGATGGTTGGCACGCTGCCGGTATTACGTGCATTTGCAGGCGACCATAACGATTATGTATCCCCGTTCGTATTCTTCGACGAATTCGGTCCTGTTAAGGTGAACCCGAACGACAAACCTTTGAAGGTAGAAGCGCACCCGCATGCCGGCATCATTCCCACCACTTATTTCCTGGAGGGCAGTGGGCACCACCGCGACAGTTTGAATTATGATTTTCAGATTTCAAAAGGCGACTTCATGCTTTTCACCGCTGGACGCGGAGCGATACACATGGAAGAGACTGGAGAACATTTGTACAAGGAAGGTGGCATTTACCATGGATTTCAAATTTGGTTGAACATGCCCGCCAAATACAAATTCGTGGACCCTTCAACCGAACTTTTTAATCCTTCGCAGATGGCGCAGTTGGAAAAAGAGGATTTCACCGCCAACATTGTGATGGGTGAACTGCTAGGAGCCAAATCAAAAGTGGAACCTTTGTTCCCGGTTTTCTATTTCCATATCAAAATGAAGCCTGGTTGTAAGCTGGAGATTCCATTGGATGCCACACACAATGCGTTTACCTATGTGATCAAGGGAAGTGTGGAGACCGAAGGGAATGTGAAAGCGGATGCCAACCAAGTCATCTTATTCGAACGCGATAGCGACCTTATACGGTTATTCAGCGCCGATCATGCGGAAATTCTCTTGTGTGGCGGCAAGCCCCACAACGAACCAGTTTTCGCCTATGGTCCTTTTGTAATGAACAACGAAGAACAGATCCGCAGGTGCTTTGCCGATTACCAAGCGGGCAGGATGGGAGATCCGTATAGGGTTAATGGGAATAATTGATTGACGATTTACGACGTACGATTTACGATTTACGATTTCGTGGTGTACAATGACCTTTGGGGTGCGTAGCATTACCACTTACTACCTACCAGCTTCAGAAAAACTGCAAGTAAAGCAACGACGATGCAGCGGCGGTCATGATGAACAAAGCGGCGAACCCAAGGATGTTCAATCCTTTTCCGTTCACATACTCGCCCATGATACTTTTGTTGTTTGATATGTGCAGGATGATGGCGATGAGTACAGGAGCCGTGATGCCATAAAGTATGGCCGTGTAGAGCAATGCAGCCATAGGTGAAATCCCCACGTAATTCAACGCCAATCCGAGCAATAGCGAAATAGCAATAATCACATAGAAGCCTCTTGCTTCATGGAATTTCTTATCGAGGCCCTGTTCCCACCCAAAGGTCTCAGAGAAGATGTACGACAATGACCCGCTGAGCACGGGAATGGCGATGAGTCCGGTTCCGATGATGCCAATGGAGAATAACAGATAAGCGGCATCTCCTGCCAGCGGTTTCAGAGCCGCTGCCGCTTCCTCTACGGTATGGATATCGTGAAGTCCTGCGTTGAACAACACTGTGCCCGTGGTCAGGATGATGAAGTACATGATCAATCCAGAAAACGCCATTCCCGAATCCACATCCTGCTCCATGTCTTGAATGATTTTCTTGTCGACTAATATCTGCCTTTTGTTATTACGCATCTCTTCCACTTCAACAGAAGCTTGCCAGAAGAATAGATATGGCGACAAGGTAGTGCCCAATATCCCCACTAATACTGCAAGGTATTCTTTTGTGAGTTGAAACTTAGGAATGAATGTAGCTTTGATAATTGAAGTTAGATCCTGTGAGGTGAGAAATGGCACGAGTAGATATACCATAATGGCGATGCATAGGTACTTGAGGATGCTAGCCATTCGGCGATAAGGCAAATAAATGATGAGTCCAAGCAGCAGCAAGGTGAAAAACACGCTGAAGAAGGAAGCGTCTATAGTGGGCATCAGCATGCTACCCACTGCGCCCATAGCGGCTATGTTGGCTCCGATGTTCATGACGATGGCCGGAAAGCTGAATAGCAGCATCAGATAAAGAACCGGCCGCGGATAGTGCTTCTTTAATGTTCCTGTTAAACCTTGAGAAGTAACAATCCCGATTTTGGCACACATCTGTTGCATGGCGGCCATGAGCGGAAAGGCCACAAGTGCGGTCCACAAGGTTGACAAGCCATAGGCTGCCCCCGCTTGTGAATAGGTGGCTATTCCGGAGGGATCATCGTCGCTGGCCCCTGTTACCAAGCCGGGGCCGAGTTTATTCCATGATTTATTGAGTTTTTGCCTTAATGTCACCTTCGCGAAAGTAGTAAAGCCGGATAAACAAAAACATGCTATAAGTCAGAAGCAACTCAAGCAATTGATAAGACTTTGGAAACGAGGTTCACAAGGGCATGCCTCACAAAATGAATGTGCTTTTCGATACCAGCGTTGCATAATCGATATAAATCATCACATCATATTTGCCCTTAGGCCAACCTTTAACATTCAAGTCGACGGGCAGTTTGTGCATGCCTGGGCCAAGGCCTGATTCTTTAGCAAGCACCGTTACCACTTCTCCTGTGCTGGAACGTATGTTGACGGTAACGACAGCACTGTTGCGTAAATAGTATTCCACAGTTCCCAAGAGCCTCTCCGGGATATTGGAGAAAAGCCGTGTACTGTCCTTTTGATATGACAGCATATACCAAGGCATTTGCTCCCCCTTGATCTTGCACACCAACTGCCTCAATAGCCGAACATTCTTTTCATCAGCATCATAAATGGAGGAGGCCGGTAGATTGTCAGACAAACACCAAACGGCATGTTGTGATGCGCTCCTAGGAAAATCATTTTGATGAATCAATGTGGCGAGCTCAATCCATGTGGCAGGAGCCATGTACCCTATTGTATATTTTGCCCCATCAGCAGGCCCTCTATCATGAACCTGACAACAAAAACCCAATAGGTCCAGCTCTACTGTTCCAAGTGGCATAATGGTAATCATTCGCTCATCACCTATAAACCAGTCTTGATAAACGGAGTCATTTGCGATGAATCTGCGGCCAGGTTCAATCCACACCTTAAGGGAGTCAACTGTTTTGTTTTCCAATGTCACATTGAGTCCGTTTTTAAGCTTATGCAACATCTCCACTTTGACATCCAGCAAACCCGTCTCCACAAGTTTGCCCATAGAGACATATCCCTCTTTTTCATCAATCGACCAAGCAGGAGAAGCGAACAAGGCCGTTATCAATAATAAAAAAACCTTCTTACTCATGTTATTTGGATTTAAAAGGTTTGAGTACAGATGTTAAGTCAAAAATATTCAACAGACTTTATTAACGTACCTACATATCTAAATATTGTATAATTCAAGATCAACATCACAACCAAATCGAACGCGAGCAATATTTTATTGAATTGATTATTTATTATTGCTGTCATTAAACATCAATCATCGAAATGAAAAATATATTTCTGATTCTAATTTGCCTATTGCCATCTCGACTACTCGGACAAACTTTATCCGACGGTGATTTTTTGAATAAGCCAGTTCTTGATAAATCCTCTGCTATCGGTTTTGTGCAGATTGTAAGATTCAAAAGCACACTGCCTGATTCGGTTGTATTCAGTGTTATTGAAAATCGCAAGGTTGAGTTCTTAAAAGTGCCAGGATTGGTTCAGAAATACTACTTGAGAGACTCCGAAGCGATGGATTTTTGCGGCATTTACCTATGGGCATCGGAGCAAGACTTCCTTGAATACAAAAAGACCGAGCTGGCAAAGTCAGCGGCGTTAGCCTACCAAATAGATGGCCAAGCCCGGGTGGAGCTTTATAATATGATTTATCCCCTTAAATAGACGCCATAGAATCAGCGCAAGCACTTTTCCACTTTCTTCCAATAACCGAAAAAGGATGGGAAGTAACCATCCACTTCAGACGCGATCCAGTCGCGAGGCTCTTCCACACCTTTGTAGTGCCTATTCAAAGGATGCTCTTTGAAGTGCATCTGAGATTTGCCGCAATGGTTGATGAGCGATTGGAAAGAACCCGCATAAACCTGAACATTGGGGATGTTGTGTGATAGGGCCAACACAAAATCGATACACTTTTCACTAACCGGAAATTGCTTGAAGATTGCCGGCTCCAATAACAAAATGCGATTACCTACTTCATACTTGTGCCAAAGGGGATCAAGATTGTAATAGTTGTAAACGTACGTGGGCAATTTGGTGTTTACTTCTATTTCTGCAATTTGAGGCAGTGAAGAGTTTAGCTGGAAAGTCTCTGAGCCAAACAGAACATTCGGAACGTCCATAGTTGCAAGCTCCTCATACGATTTATCGAGAAATGTGCCTCTTTGATTCGTACCAGCGAATTTGTTGATGTTTTCCTGATTGGCAAAATACTTCTTGCTGCTATTGGCGGCAGCCACCCATTGCCAACTGCAAGTATTACTCGCCCAATCGCCGTCCAACAGATGGTAATACATCCATTGCGAGGGGTTTTTCCAATATGATTTTGCGACGTTGCAGACTATCGATGCCGTGTACATACGAGCGTGGTTATGCATGTATCCAGTTTCATATAGCACTTGAATAGATTGATCAACGGCCACAACTCCGGTTTGGCCTTGCAATAGAGCTGTTGGGATTCCATGACTGGCAACATCGGTTTGAGGAAAACGGATATCAACATTCAAATCTTTGTACTGCCCTACCCTCTGGAAATAATCACGCCAGCAAAGTTCTTTTACGAAGGATTCGATTTCACGGACTTTATACCCTTTTGCCAAAACGGCATCCAATATCTGCCGAGTGCTGATGACTCCTCTAGATATATAGGGTGACAAATAGGTAACAGCCCCGTTCAAATAGTTCCTTGACTTTCCATAAGCCACGGGATCTATTTGGTTGATCCGTTCAAGGATGGATGCATAATTTGTTGGGAAACCAGGTCGCATATTAGCGTTTGCTGATCTTATTCATGGAGATAGCAGTTTGCCGACTACATTTGAAACGGTCGATTTCGGGATTGCGTTTCTTAGTATGCTTCTGGCTTACGCCGCTGTTAACACGCTTGCGCCACAGGTTGAAGCTGCTACGCTTGAGCTCCTTACGCATTATGCTTATCACTTCCGACTCAGAAATGCCAAACTGCACCTTTATGGCTTCGAAAGGAGTGCGGTCTTCCCAAGCCATTTCGATGATGCGGTTGAGGTCGTTAATGTTCATTGGGGCCGTTTTGAGTTGGCTACTTCATTGATTTGCTTTTACAAACAACCCACTTGTATCAGTTGTTTCATTTGCAACTTAAAAAATGAGTCTAATAGCCAATAAGCAAAGGGGTCAACCAACAAAGTCTTCAGAAAATACATATAAGCCAATAGAAACCCGTTATAATGGCTCTTTTGACATCAAAAGCCGAAAATCCTTGTTTGATGACATTTAAATCGAACACAGATTCTTATTTTCGTGAATGGAAAACTAAACCGTGTTGACCCATTAGCTCTGCAATTTGACAGGTGCTGACAAACATTGGCGTTAAAATCCCGATGATAGTTTGAGTAAAAAATAAACAAGAGGCTTCCCACCTAATACTTAATACTGCCAGAGTCTATGGAAAATTATACCATTATTTTTATTGCGCTTTTATTGGTTTTAAGCATCATCAACTTCATTATTTTGTTGCGTAACCGTCCTGCAGCAAATTCCAATATCGAAGATTCTTTAAAGCCTCTTCAAGAAGAGATCGCCCGACTTTCGTTTGGGCTCAAGGATGAATTTCGAATCAGCCGGTCAGAAAACGCTGAAAGTTCAAAAACCAATCGGGAGGAACTTAATCAGCAGATAGCATTATTCCGAACCGAAACAGCAGAGGCGATTCGGGTTCTGAACGAAAAGAATGCAAAGCAGCTCGAAAAAATAGAAAAGCAAGTGGAGGATAAGCTTCACGCCATTAACGAACAGTCCAAAGGTGATAGCCAAAAGATGCGAGAATCTATTTCCGCCTCCTTCAAGGATTTTCAAGATGCTTTTGATAAAAACGTGAAATCATTCAATGATTTGCAGCGCGACAAATTCAATCACCTAGAAGCGCGTCAGAACGAATTGGTGAATGCCACCGAGAAAAAGCTGGATAGCATTCGTAACACCGTTGAAGAAAAGCTGGAGAAGACATTGAGCGAACGTTTAGGACAGAGCTTTGAGACGGTAGGCAAGCAATTGATTGAGGTGCAACGCGGGTTAGGTGAAATGCAAAACTTGGCACAGGATGTTGGTGGTTTGAAAAAAGTGTTGAGCAATGTGAAGATGCGAGGTGGTATCGGCGAGGTGCAACTGGAAATGTTGTTAGAACAGATACTGGCACCCGAACAATACCAGGCGAATGTAAAAACCAAAAAGGGTGAGGATTCAATTGTCGAGTTTGCCGTTAAGCTTCCAGGAAAGGAATCCTATGAGCCTGTTTGGTTGCCGATAGATGCCAAGTTCCCCCGCGACAAATACGAACAGTTACAAGACGCCTACGACGCTGGCGACATCACCCGCATTCAGCAAGCACAAAAGTATTTGGAAGACGGAATCCGTTTAATGGCAAAAGACATCAGCCAAAAATATTTGAATCCGCCCTCCACCACCGACTTCGGCATCATGTTCTTGCCATTTGAAGGTATATATGCAGAGGTGGTTCGTAAGGCGAGCCTGTTGGAGGAATTGCAGCGTGATTACAAAATCATCATCACCGGCCCTTCAACATTGGCAGCCATTTTGAACAGTTTGCAAATGGGTTTCAGAACGCTTGCCATTCAGAAGCGAAGTGGCGAAGTTTGGCGTGTGTTGGGCGCCGTGAAAAAAGAGTTTGAATCTTTTGGTGGCTTGATCAGCAAGGCGCAAACCAGGATACAGTCGGGGCTGGATGAATTAGACAACGTTGTAGGCGTAAGAACTCGCGTGATCAACAGGAAGTTGAAAGATGTTACGGTTTTAGATGATTCAGAAGCCCGACAAATTCTTCCGGAAATATCTTCAGCTGAGTTTTTGGATGAAGAGGAAAAGGGAGATGAATAGTTGCGGTATTAGTTGAATGATGTTTCCTTACACACCCCACCTGAACGGCTTCGTACAAGAATCACAATTGATCTTAAGTTCCTGACCCAAACACTTGGCCTTTCCTTGCACATTTACATGCACATAGGCCAGATCCAAATATTTTTCTACTTGCTCTCCACTTTGGGTCTTACCCATAAGCACGACAAAATAAAGCTCGCCTTGAACCCGATAATAGTTTACAGAAGATATGGTGATCAACAGTTTGGGGTCATCCGTACAGCAGGCACACCAAAGAATTACTTGCTTCTGTGTCTGTAAATATTCGGTGGCCGCTTTGGCATTTTTCAAACTAAGATACATCAGCTGATCAGCCTTTGCCGTTTGAGAAAGAGTGGCCGACAGCAGTATTGCCAAAAGTGCTTTCATCATATGTGATTATATTTTTATGTGATTGAAAACGAAGAGGGCGTTGAATTATTGTACCATGAATGGTCAACTTCGATTATTCACAAAATCGGACAATTGCCTAAACGATTGCTTTTTCACCTCCCCACCTCACCCACAAAATCCACGATCAGCTTTTTGATGTCTTCGAATTCGGTGAGGGGTAGTTGATTTGGCAGGTCGTTCACATCGTGGTAGGCCTTGGAGCCGCCGTTGGTGTAGAAGAAGAAAGCGGGCACTCCTTTTTCGCTGAAAAAGTAATGATCGCTGTTCTTGGCCGTGCCGCGCTTGCCGAGTATTTTCAAGTATCCATTCTTTTTGTTGATGAGGTCGAGCATATCGAATTCATTAGTGTGTAGCTCGCCATTCACTACCATCATGCCCTCGTCGCCATTCCCCATCAAATCCAGATTCAGTAGAAATCGGATTCTATCCAAGCGCACCATTGGACTTTCCGTGTAATATTTGGAACCGATCAAACCGGCCTCTTCACCGGCGAATGCTATGAATAGAACCGATTTCGCTGGACGATTTTCGGGTTTGGCAAACCACCGTGCCAAATCGATGATCATGGCTGTGCCACTGGCATTGTCATTAGCGCCTGCAAACAAGGCCTTAGGACCCATTCGTCCTAAATGATCGTAATGCGCCGTGAATACGATGAATGAATCGGCGTTGGAAGTACCCGGCAGATATGCTGCCACATTACGTGCCTTGTGATCAGTAACGAATTTGCTGTCGACACGAATGCTGATTTCACTCGGCTGCCTTTGCAACGAATCGATTTGGATACGCACCACTGGCCTTGGCGAAACTTTCGTGGCCACGCTCCAAATGGTTTTGTCGCGCTGCGTGATCAATATCCCCGCGCAAGTGGGCGGATTCTTCATGAGTGAATCCATCGCAAGAGTACTCAATGAATCCAATCCCATTTTATCAAAATGCAGGAAGCTCTTACTCCAATCCGACCTCACATCGAAAGGGATGGTAACGCGCTTGATGGGGAAAATGCCATTTACAGGGGGACAACCGGGATTCACAATGAAGTCTTTTCCTGGATGGAGCTTTACCTGGTCGAGCGAAACCTCAACCTTGCCAGGAAATGTATTGACAGGAAAAGAGAATTCCTGGATGTATTGGCCGTTGACGGGAAATGCTCCTGCCTTCTTGAATTCCTTCTGGATAAATATAGCCGCCTTGTGATCGCCATTTTTGTAATATCCCCGACCATGCAATTTGGGGGCACAAAGTTTTTCAATCAGTTCGCGATGGTATTGTGCATTGGCTTGATGAATGGTACATGTAATTGCGCCAAGCAGCAACAACAAGAAAAGCCAATTAGCCTTGTAATTCATAGTTGCAAAATCAATAACGACGTTCTACCAATCCACGCAATTTGAGAAAAGACTCGCCGCGTTGGTCCCAACCATATTTGGAAGCCAACGTTTGATTGAGGTAAGTTAACGCTTGCGCCTCGTCTGATGAGGTGTTGAGAACCTCGATCGATTCGTTGTACGCATTGATATCCCCTTCGAACAGCTCGTTGATCAAAGCGAATTTCTCATTGATGCCTATGGCTTTCTTCAAATCAGCTATGGGATTGGTTTTGATACGAGCCGAGATACTGTCGTCTTGTGTGGCAGCTGCAAAACGATCATGCAACGAGGGTGCGCTGGTGAATTTATCAGCCACGGTGGGCATATCATCGTCGAACAAGGTGGCGGATAATGGTGCCGGCTTGGATTTTTCTTGAGCCAATGCGGCTTGTGGCATCACTTCCTCGTTGGTGATTTGTGCGATAGAGGCGGAAACAGGAGTTTCTATTACAGCCAATAGCTCTTCAGGCTGATGATGCGCGACCTCTGGCTCGGCAACTTCCACCACAGGTTCCTCTGACACAGGCAGAAGCTCCAAAACTACGGGTTCAGGGATTGAGATGGGCTGATCTGGTACCTGAACGGGCGGGGTATTTTCAACCGCTTTGACATCCGCGGAAGCGTTGAGCTTTTCCAATTCCTTGAGGGCATCATAGAGTTTACGAACGTTCTCTAACAATATGTCGAGTTCAATTTGGGGTATTTTGCCTTGGTATGAAAGCACGGTATCCGATTGCTCGCGAATCATTTCCATAAGGTGACTGGCCTGAGTAGTGACGATCTTGGTTTTCATGAAGCCAATTTCGTAAAAAAACGCGATGAAATTCAAAATCGTATCCGAGAGTTATGAATTGTCAACACCTTGTCAAAAAGAACCGATCGCACCGGTTTTGATGAACCTTATCGGGATCGGCTGGGTTTTGATAGTCATACTTTCGCGCCGTGATTAACAATTTGGTCCATACCATCCTTTTACTGTCATTTTGCCTGCCTGTAAGCGCACAAGTGTTGACCATTACAGACACCAATGGAGCGCCTGTGCAACAAGCGGTAGTGACCTTGGAAGGGGCTCGACCCCTAATCACCACTCAACGTGGCAAGGTACAACTCCCCGTTTCCTCCAAGTCTACCCAAATCAAGATCTGTCATGTAGCCTTTGAGGATTGGTCAGGAGTAATCAACAACCCGGTGAGTGAGGCGATCCGCCTTCAATCAAAAAAGGTCTCCATTCCTGAAATCAACATCACCTCCGAGCACACCGACCGCACTGTGAGCGAAAGCATTCATCCCGTTAAGGTGATTGGCCAGGATGTCATCCGCCAAACAGGCG
>JBKDSL010000016.1:0-8721 GCA_046340555.1 Bacteroidota bacterium | reverse complement strand
CGGTAATACAAACACCATTTGGCAATTGGGAACCCCGGCTTTCGGTGGCACCAACAGCGCCTACTCAGGAACACAATGTTGGGACGTAAACCTTACAAGCGCTTATGGAAACAATGCCAATTGCGCACTGGTTTCTCCATTGTTCGATTTCACCAATGCCGTTGATCCGGAAGTATCCTTTTACATCAACCACCGAACTGAAAACGCTTGGGATGGCACTCGTATGGAATACTCGATCAATGGTGGACCATGGACACTATTAGGAGCAGCCAACCTTACCGCACCTTGTTGGGTGAATTGGTACAATAGTACGCCAACCATTTTCTCATCAGGTCAACCTGCTTGGATGGGCAATTCCACACCAGGGTGGATCAAGGCCGAAGCCAAATGTTTAGGATTCTTGAGCAATGCCGGCACCGTACAATTCCGCTTTGTATTCACTTCTGATGGATCCGTAAACGTGGATGGATTTTCAATCGATGATTTCCGAGTGGATGTGCCAATTCCAATCACAGCCAGCCCACTTTCCATTGCCAGCAATGCACTAAACAATAACTTTATTTTTCCAGGTCAGCCAATTCAATTCAACGCCAATATTTCGAATCCTGGCACCACTCCATTGTCATCAGTAAACGTTACACTCACAGTGAACGGAACACCGTTTGTTACAGATCCTGTTGCTTACTCACCAACACTAGCCTCGCAGGGAAGCCAAAACCATAGTTTTTCTCAGCCCTGGTTTGCCGCTCCTGGTGTTTATACGGTTTGCGCCATTACATCCTTGCCTAACAATACTGCCGACTTGAATCCTTCGGACGACACCACATGTATGACGCTTTCGGTATTCGACACATTAACTGTATCGCAAGCCAATCCCTATTGTACCGACTTCGAGACAGGGCCACAGTGGATTGCGGTGAATCCAGTGACATTCAACTCCTCGCCTAATTCCTGGCAACTCGGAACACCAGCACAAACCATCTTGAACGGAGCATACAGCGGTACCAAAGCATGGTCAACAGGACTTACCGCAAATTATCCTAACGCAGACACATCGGCGCTATTCACGCCTGTATTTTCTGTTGATAACACACGCTGCTACAAACTTAGTTTCTATCACAAATTCCAAACAGACCCTTATGTGGATGGAGGTATTGTAGAGTACTCAACAGATAATGCGCAAACTTGGCTGCATTTAGGATTCTGGTCGCCCAACATTTCATCTTGGTACAACACACCTTTTGTTACAGGACTTGGAGGCAACCCAGGATATCCAGGTTGGTCGGGAACCCAAAACAATTGGAGCATGGTTGAGCGAACCATGAATTTCTGGACAAACGGGAATGTTATTTTCCGATTCAGATTCGGATCTGATCAATTCAACAGCTTTGAGGGTTGGGCTATTGATAATTTCTGCTTTGAGGAGGTTCAAGGCAGTCCATGCCTAACCAGTATTACCGATCCCGAAACAGCAGGATTAATGCTCGGCCAAAACTCCCCCAACCCATTCTCTCAAGACACTGAAATAGAGTTCAATATACCTTCAGATGGTCGGGTAACAATCCAGATTGAAGACATGCTTGGGCGGGTTGTTTCGATTCCGTTTAACCAAGAAACTGAAGCGGGAACTCACAGTATCCGTTTTTCCAAATCCAACTTAGGCCAAGGGATATTCACTTACACATTGATTTGGGAAGGCAATCGGATAACCCGTAGAATGATTATAGCAGAATAATACCAAAAATCATTAATTTTCAAGGCGTTGCAGCAAATGCAACGCCTTTTCTGTTTTATTCGTCTATGCGAATGAATCCTAATACTTTTTGATTCTACAATAATGGACTTCTAACCCCATTAAAAAACTTATTTTTTTACCTTTGAAGCCATTGCATCCATCAGTAAAAAACCAAATAAGCCAATAAATCTAAAAACAAAAAAATGAGGAAATTAATCTTTACGTTTCTCCTTGCGTGTGCAGGATTATCCGCCCAGGCCCAATCGCAGGTCTTTTTCGAAGACTTCGAAAATCCACCCGGTAACGTATCAACTTACGGTACTCCAGGATGGAACATCAACAACCGACTTCAGGTGAGTGGTGTTAACAGCGATTCATCAGCCGTATCTCCAGGTGGAGTTTCTTACCTGGAAACAGGTTCGTTCAATACGTTGTTCAACTTTTTTGTTACCCTTAATTTCAAATCCATTTGCAAAGCTGAGTTCTTTGATGGTGGCACAGTTGAAATCTCGATTGATGGAGGGCTTTCATGGACTCAGCTGATTGACAACAACCCGAACTTGGGCAGTAACAACTGTATTTATTTGGGTGGTGGATTGTTCAGCACCCAGAACAGTAAGTTCGGTGAAGCCAGCTATGGAACATGGTTGCCCGGACAACCTACCGCACCAGACAATTCTTGGTGGAAGAATGAATCATTCGACATCTCTGCCATTGCCGCTAACCAAAACGATGTTCGTTTGCGTTTCGCTTTGGCTGATGGTAACAACAACGGTAGCGGTGGCCGAAATGGTTGGTTTGTTGATGATGTAGAAGTAATCGCCTCTAGCTGCGAATTGAATCCTCCTACCATGTACTTCGTTTCCGGCATTAACAATGGAACCGTTTACAACTTGGGGCCTTACACCATCACAGCTTCCGCTACCGACGCCTCTTTGATTGCTCAAGTTACTTTGTACTACACCATCAACGGTGGAGCAATCAATGCCATCACCATGAACAACACAATCGACAGTTTGTACGAAGCACAAATCCCAACCGTGAATGACGGCGATGTTGTTTGTTACTTTATCGAAGCCTTCGACGCATCCTCTTGTTTTAACGTTGCCTACCTGCCTGGCCCTTCGCCTTCTCAAACGTATTGCTTTACCGCAGCAGCTGGAATCACATTCCCCTACTGTGACAATTTTGATGTAACAACCAATCTTTGGACTCCATCGACCCAGACTCCTGGAACCGAATGGCAGTTGGGAACACCTGCATTTGGAGCCACTTCCGGATCCTATTCAGCCCCCAATTCTTGGGACGTCAACCTTACTTCGGCTTACCTCAACAACGCAACCTGTTACCTCCTCTCTCCTGAGTTGAGCTTCAATATCGGAGCTGGTGCCACATTGGAATTTTGGCAAAATAGAAATGCTGAGAATTTCTGGGATGGAACGCGTTTGGAATACGCTACCAACCTGAATGGACCATGGAACGTTTTAGGTTCTTTGCAAGGAAACCCCACTTGCGTGGATTGCGTGAACTGGTACAATGATGACGCATTGAACTCCGGAGGTGGATTGCCAGCTTGGACTGGAACCAGCAACGGTTGGATAAAATCATCTATCACGCTCGGAACCGCCTTCAACAACTTACCCCAGGTTTGGTTCCGTTATGTCTTTACATCTGACGCATCCGTAATTACAGATGGATTCTCCATCGATAACTTCTGTATCTTCCTGCCACAGCCTGACGATGTTGGAACAACGGCCATCGTTCAACCAGGCACTGCAGGACCTGCCGGTAACTGTTTGGACGTAATTGTTACCGTTAAAAACAACGGGACAAACAACCAAACCACATTCCCTGTATCATACTCAATCAACGGTGGTCCTGCCGTAACAGCAACTTATAACGGACTTCTGACTCCTGGACAAACCGCAAACTTCACACTGCCTTGTTTCACTGTCCCAGTTGGCCCTTATACCATCTGTACTTGGACCAGTCTTCCTGGTGACGGTAACAACTTCAACGATACCACTTGTGCGTCTTCGATAGGTATTCCTGTATTCGTACCAACGACATGCGATGACTTCGAGTCGGGCAACCAAGGTTATCAGACCGCATCCACCAATGCTGCCACACAGTGGCAATTAGGTACTCCAGCATTCGGAGCAACATCAGGAGCCTTCTCCGGAACCAATGCATGGGACATCAACCTCACTGGACCATACACTGCAGGTGTAACGGCTGACCTGATTACTCCCATCTACGATTTGAACGGAACCACTAATGCGTACCTTTCTTTCCGCAGAAATCAAAACTGCGCACAGAACGATGGCCTACGCATTTATTATGATGCCAACGGCACAGGAAACTGGACATTAATGGGATCTGTTAACGACCCTGACGGCTTCAATTGGTTCAATGCAAATGCCATTAACTTCGGAACTCCAGGTTGGACAGGCACAACCAACGGTTGGCTTGAATCCCGCTACTATCTCCAAAACCTGATCAATGCAACTGGTGCGAACTTCATCCAATTCCGCTTTGAATTTGTTTCTGGATTCAATGGAATTCCAAATGATGGAGTTAGCATAGATGATCTTTGCGTTAAGCAGCCCGGACCAGATGATGTTGGTGTTGTTGCTGTCAACAGCCCAACCGCTAACTCAGCCGCCGGGGGAACCTCTGCAGTAAACGTTACTATCAGAAACTTTGGCTCTGCAGCTCAAACCACTATCCCTGTTTCATACACTGTAAACGGTGGAACATTGACCACTGCTACCTACAACGGCAACTTGGCTCCTGGTGCTACAACCAACTTCGTAATGCCCGGATTCACAATACCATCAGGCCAATACGATTTTTGTGCTTGGACTGGACTGGTTGGTGACTCTGATAACTCCAATGACACTACTTGTACGGTCTCTGTTGGTGTACCAGTTGTTCCATTGAGCTATACCCAACCATATTTTGACAACTTCAATGGAACCAACATTGGTTGGACTCCAACAAACGTTGGTGCTCCTGGAAACGATTGGCAGCTTGGTGTTCCTGCATTCGGTGCCACAAGCAGCGCATTCTCTGCTCCTAACGCATGGGATATCAACTTGAATGGTGCCTATACCAACAACGCTAACAGCATTCTTACATCACCGATATTTGATTTCACTAACGCTGTTGATGCGAAGCTTTCATTCCGCAGAAATCACCTTTGCGAGAACTTCTGGGATGGAACACGTTTGGAATACTCTGTTAACGGCGGTCCATGGACTCTTCTAGGAGGAGCTAACTTGACGGCTCCATGTTGGGTCAACTGGTACAACTCTACTCCAAACATCAACTCTTCGGGACAGCCTGCCTGGACTGCAGGAACCGGTGGATGGGTACTTACAGAAGCAACTTGCTTGAACTTCTTGGATAACGTAGGTTTGGTTCAATTCCGATTCATCTTTACTTCGGATGCCTCTGTTATCCAAGACGGATTCTCGATCGACAACTTTGAAATCGAAATCCCAGTTCCATTGACAGCTGCTCCTGTTTCTGTTGCATCCAATGCTATCAATAACAACTTTGTGTTTCCAGGACAATCCGTACAATTCAACTCCAATATCTCGAATCCTGGCACAACGCCTTTAAGCTCTGTGAATGCTACCATTACGGTTACGCCTGTTGGAAGCACCACGCCGGTCCTCACCTTCACCGACCTAATCAACTACGCACCAGCATTGGGATCGCAACAAGCATTGAACCACTTATTCAGTCAGAACTGGACTGCTGCTCCTGGCGTTTACAATGTTTGCGTGATCACCTCTTTGCCAAACGGCAGCGCCGACTTGAATCCTTTTGACGATACTACTTGTGTCACTATCTCTGTTTTCGACAGCGTAACAGTTACATCAGCCAACCCATATTGTAACGACTTCGAATCTGGCCCACAATGGGTATCTGTTAACGCACAAACGTACAGCGCTACCCTTAACAGCTGGCAGATTGGAAACCCAAGCAAAACCATTATCAATGGTGCTTACAGCGGTTCAAATGCTTGGGTCACTAGTTTGGTCGGCAACTATCCAAATCGTGATACTTCTGGCTTGTTCTCGCCTGTGTTCGGCATAGACGCTACCAAGTGTTACAAGCTTAGCTTCTATCACAAGTTCAACACCGAGTTGTTCCAAGATGGCGGTACGGTTGAATATTCTACCGACAACGCAGCTACTTGGCAGCACTTAGGCTTCGCCTCTTCCAACCCACAGAATTGGTTCAATAGTACTTTCATCACAGCCTTGGGTGGCAACCCAGGCTTGCCAGGCTGGTCAGGTACTCAAGCCAACTGGACATTGGCAGAGAAGGAGTTGAACTTCTACGTTACTGGCAACATCATCTTCCGCTTCCGTTTCGGTTCTGACCCTTCTACAAACAACTTTGAAGGTTGGGCTATCGACAACTTCTGCTTTGAAGAAGTTGCAGGCAACTGTGCCACTGGCAGACCCGAAAACCCTGTAATGGAAGGCGTGGCATTGGGACAAAACGTTCCAAACCCATTCAATTCAATTTCTGAGATTGGATACGCAATCCCAGACGAAGGTCAAGTTCGAGTAAGCATCACTGATGTCCTAGGCAAGGTTATTACAGTTCCTGTTGATGGAAACAAGGCAGCTGGTACTCACACCTTCACAGTTGACTCTGGCAGCCTAGGTGTTGGAATCTACTATTACACCTTAGAATTCAAAGGTGAGCGCATTACTCGCAAAATGGTAGTGATCGAATAACATTTTGTTAATTCCTAATACGGCGAAGGGAGGTCTGAAAAGACCTCCCTTTTGCTTTTCTGTACCTAACTGGTTATGGATAAGGGAAATCAAAAATGGGTTGAATTTTACTACAAAATTTCCGATATTTGCAAACTGCAAGGGGCATTAGCTCAGTTGGCTAGAGCGCTTGCATGGCATGCAAGAGGTCATCGGTTCGACTCCGATATGCTCCACAAAAGCCCTTCCAACGAAGGGCTTTTTCATTTTCACTTATCTGATACTCATTCATTATTGACTACAATAGGATTGTGCAATTGCGACTTAGGATAATTTAGAATGGGGTTTATCGCAAAGAAGTATCTTTACTCTATCGATATTTTAACAGTCGCCCGTCATTCGCAACCACGCCTTTAATCGTGAAAGCAGCATTCACATCATTCAAATTCATCAAGTTCTCGAGTCTCTTAATAGTCTTGATTGGCATATCATGTATGAAAGCCATCGGACAAGATACAGTGCTACCAACCTTCATTAAACCAGACTACAATTTTGTTGAGTTTGGTGACAGTGCTGAATTCCTGAAGGTAAAGCGAGGTTTAGAACAGGCAAGAACAAGCGGTTTTGTGGTGGCTCACTTTGGCGACTCACATGTGCAGCCAGATTTTTCGACCACAGAAATGAGACGCATATTACAAGAAATCGGAGGTGATGGCGGAAGAGGGATGATCTTCCCCTACTCCATTGCCAAATCTTATTCCCATAGCGATTATAAATCCTCATTCACCGGTAGCTGGGAAAGTGCGAACAGTATGCACACCACACCCAAGATACCCTTGGGTGTATCGGGATTTGTTTCAAAAACACAAGACAGCGCAGCCTCGTTTACCATCGCCATTACAAGGCCGCTTCCTATCGGCCCAAAAACCATCAAACTGATTTGCGACAATCCGAATAATGCATTCACCATCAAACTTAGTTTGAATAACAAGTTGATGCGAGGAACAGCTATCGAACCCAATGTAATAACTTTCCAAAGTCCGGTTTCATTCGACACCTTATCCGTTGAAATCAGCAAAGTGAAATTCACAAATGAGCCATTTCAATTATATGGTTTGGTTTTGGAAAGCGGCACTCCAGGTGTGATTTGCCATAACTTAGGCGTAGGCGGTGCTAGGTTTGATGCCATCCTACAGCAAAAACTATTTAAAAGCCAGATCGGTATTTTAAATCCAGACCTATTCATCTTGGATTGGGGCACCAACGACATCATAGCCGGCAACGCCATCCCTACTGGATTGCGCGAAAACATCAACGCCACCATTAATATGATCCGGCAGCAGTTCCCAAATGCGGCGATTATGTTGACATCTGTCCAGGACATGAACCGCAGGGGGAGAAACATCACCAGCGCTAAATCATTTGCCAACTTTGTTCGGGAGATAGCCAAGGAAAACAAATGCCTGTTTTACGACTGGTTTCGTGTTTCAGGTGGAGCACGAAAGATGAAGAAATGGGTTGCCGCGCAATACGCTGGCAAGGACAACATCCACCTTACCGTAAAAGGATATCGCTTGAAAGGACAACTGATGGGCCAGGCTATTCTGAACTCACTGGATTCTGCAGCATCAATTCAAAATATAGACAGTCTTTGGATAGCGAACGATACAATACCAGAACCTGCAAAGGAAGTTGAACAAGAAAAGACGACAACCAACAACAAAGGAAGCAAATACTACGTGGTTAAGAAGGGAGACACCTTATCGGGTATTGCAGCTCGTAATAAAACCACCGTCACAGCTATTAAAAAAGCTAACGGCTTGTAAAGTGACCGAATCAATGCAGGTCAGAAGTTGATTATCCGCAAACCTTGAAATCAGTATCCCAAAAAATAGAAGAGTAGACAGCCTCTGACCAATCAAAATTAAAATAAACACAAAATGTAAGCTATTTTATGTTGAGCAGGACTTGCAGAACGATTTTGATGATTGGCCTACTGGTGATTTGCTGTGTATTGTCGGCAACGCATGAATCAAATGCTCAACCAGCAAAAAATGACCCAACAGTGGTTTATGTGCGCGACACTGTTTACATCCTCGATACGATATGGATCAAGGATGGCGTGCATTACAATTATAATCCAGATGGTTCATTTAAAAACGCCAAAACAGCTAAGCGTGCGCTTAAACCAGTCGATGCAGTTTCCGATTTTCAATTCAGGAGACTGGTGGATTCATTGTATACATT
>JBKDSL010000015.1:0-2144 GCA_046340555.1 Bacteroidota bacterium | reverse complement strand
CAGCGCTCCTGCGGATGCAGACAGCATTCTAGCAGTGGGTGCCGTAGACGCTACTGGATTGAATGTTGGATTCAGCGGCAAAGGACCCTCAGCGGATGGACGCATCAAACCAGACGTATCAGCAGTGGGATTTGGCACTATTGTAGCTGACCCTTGGAATGGAACCGGCGTATTCGGCGCAAGCGGTACATCCTTCTCCTCCCCTCTCACCGCAGGAATGGTGGCGACCCTATGGCAATGCAGTCCTAACTCCACCAGTCAATCCTTGGTGAATGCCATCCGCCAAAGCGCATCACAATTCGCCAATCCGGATTCTTTATTGGGTTATGGCATTCCTGATTTCGTTGTTGCATGTATGATGTTATCCGGTATCAATCCTGCACTTTCCGAAAACGGCGAGGTGCTTATCATTGATGGAAATCCGTTCGCCAACGATTTAACCTTTTCATATTTATCCAACACTGCAGGAATCGGAACAGTGAATTTATATGACATCACAGGTCGTAATGTTTGGAAGTCAACAATGGAAATAGCTCCTATGTCGACCAACAAAACCATCATACCAACCACAAACCTGAGTAAGGGTGTATATATTCTTTCTGTCTCCTCAGGAAAGGACGTTCAAACAAAACAAGTAATTAAAAAATAAATCAACTATTCAATAAACACTTTAAATCAAATCATGAAAAAAAACCTACAAACCATTTTAGCTATTGCCGGCATGTTAGCATCTGCCCCAGCGATTGCACAACCTCTAAATGACGATTGCTCGGGAGCCATCAGCATTCAATCCGCATTCGGCCAAACAATTGGCACTACCACTGTACTGGGCCCATATGACAACACCACAGCAACAACCAATGCAACCGATCCCATAGCAGGCTTCGAATGTTTCGGCGAGCCAAACGGTCAAGGAACAGCTCCATCCCTCGAGAACACACTTTGGTTTACATTCGTAGGTGATGGCGGAAAATACTTCATTGAAACCGCCGACGGACCTGGAATAACCAACTACATTGATGATGGTGACACCCAGATTGCAATTTACACCGGTGCTTGTGTTTCATTGGTGCCTTACGTTTGTAACGAGGACGGTCCAAGTTCAGGAGCCAACGGCAACCCACCTTACCCTGCCGGCTTGACTTTCAACACCTCCCCTGGCGTTACGTATTTCATGATGATCGATGGATTCAACTTCGTTGGAGCGATTTCCAATGGACAATACCTCATTGAGGTAACTCAACAGCAAACTATTGCTTGCACCGACCCAACGGTTACTATTGGAACCTCTTCTGCCAATGCAACTTTTGTTTGTCCCAACGACACAGTTCGTTTCGACATCACTGGTGTGGTAACTCCTACTGTAGGTTTGGTTTCTGGCCTCGGTTGGGTTATCTCAAATGCTGACCTGCTAGGCACAAATGATCCAATCCTAAACCCAGCTACAGTTGCCGGATATTCAGTACAAAACCCTGCTCCTGCAACCAGTTTCCGCAACTACGTGAACAACGGATCATTGATTGGTTCAGCACAGGTGCCTTACGGAACATACTATTGGACTCCTGTGATTTTCGGAAATGGAGCTGTAGCAGTAAGTCCTGGCACTTTCATGACCCAATTGCAATTAGATCCAAGTTGCACCATCACCGGTGCGTCTATTCCTGTTATCGTTTATGCTCCAGGATCACCTGCTTGTGCCACTGGAATATCTGATATAAACAGCAATGGTTTCGGTATCTCTCAACTTCGCCCCGTTCCTGCCACAGACGAGTTAAATTTCAATTTAGGAGCCAATACAAATGGCTCAGCCCTAATTGAGGTAACCGATATCGCTGGTAAGTCAGTTAAGACCCTGAATATCGATGTTACTGCCGGTTCCAAAACCGTTTCCATCGACCTTTCTTCCTTGTCAGCAGGTGTTTACAACCTGAACGCCCGCATGGGACAGGACGTTTCACGCGTTCGTTTTGTGAAGCAATAAGTAGAAAGCAAATACCACAAATTCAAAAGCCCTTCTTCGGAGGGGCTTTTTTTATTCATATGCATCCCTATTGCGCATTTGGTCGTCTTAATTACATTGCTTACTTTCACTAACCAAATCCCAAATCAACATGAGAAAACTCCTACTCAGCATTGTATTAAGC
>JBKDSL010000014.1:0-2592 GCA_046340555.1 Bacteroidota bacterium | reverse complement strand
TGGGGGTATCCCTTCGATAAACTCAGGGCTGTTCCCTTCGATAAACTCAGGGCGGATCCCTTCGATAAACTCAGGGCGGATCCCTTCGATAAACTCAGGGCGGATCCCTTCGATAAACTCAGGGCGGAGCGGATTTTCGCGGATTTAATACCGTATAAAAACCAAGTCCGTTCCAATCAGCTAAATCTGTTATCCTTGTTAAACGATTAAAACCAACCGCCCCATGAAACAGCTCTATGCACAGTTCAGCCACTCCATCGCCAATCGTACATCTTAAATCGTAAATCTCCGGGGGACTACCGACCCCGCCCCGTGGCGAAAATAATTTTCAAAAAAGCGAGGTGCAAATTTTGATGTGCAGTTAAACGTTTAAGTTGTAGTGAGTGCCGGGCGTTTACATTAGACAGGAACGCGGATGCAGCGGATCAAACCCTTCGTCTGATAGCTATCGGACCAGCTCAGGGCGGAGCCCTTCGATAAACTCAGGGCGTTGATCTTCAAAATCGGTTTAATCCGTGTTCTTTTCAAGGCTGAAAACCACCCACAAACCATGAGTTCGATAAGGACACGAATTCAATCGAGCTGAGTTATATTTGCATGAGTATGAAAATCATCATCATCAACGGACCAAACCTGAACCTTGTAGGCATAAGGGAGCCCGATGTTTATGGGGATAAGAACATGGATGGCTTCATTTCAAGCCTAAAAGCCAAACACCCGCAAGTAGACTTGATTTATCTGCAATCTAACCTAGAAGGTGAAATCATCAATTTCCTGCAAGAGCATGGTTTTTCTGGTGATGGGATTATCCTCAATCCAGGGGGTTATACGCACACATCGGTTGCAATTGCGGACGCAGTTGCAGCAATTAAAACCCAAGTTGTGGAGGTGCACATCTCCAATATTCAAGCTCGAGAAGAGCAAAGGCATATCTCCTTAATCAGCAAATACTGCAAAGGGACCATTTCTGGTTTGGGATTGGATGGCTACGAATTAGCTCTAACTTGGCTAATCAGTCATTCCAAAAAATAAGTTCACTCTTGTTTGGGTCAATGCTAACTAAAATTAGTTTAGCATTACAGGCATCACCAACATCAACAAACTTTCTTCAGGTTTGCTTTCAGCTTCGGATGGAGTAAGGATACCTGCTCGATTTGGCATCGACATCTCCAAATTCACCATATCACAGCCAAGGTTTGTAAGCATATCGGAAAGGAAACGGGCATTGAATGCGATTTCCATATCCTGTCCGCTGAATTCGCAAGAAAGATTCTCGCTACCCTCACTGTTGTAGTCGACATCCTCTGCGGAGATGCGCAAATCGGAACCGTTAATTTTCAAACGAACCTGATGGGTTGATTTGTTGGAGAACAAGGATACGCGGCGAATGGAGTTCAAAAACGCATCTCGTGAAATGGTCAGCTTGTTGGGGTTATCCAATGGAATCACCGCTTCATAATTCGGATAACGACCATCGATCAATCGGCAAATAAGACTGAAGTTGTCGAAGGCGAAGAAGGCATTGGACTCGTTATAGTCAATTTTCACTTTGGACTTCAATCCAGCCAATGCGCCTTTCAATAAGCCCAAAGGCTTGCGGGGAACAATGAAGGATGCTGTACGAGCAGAACGAACGTCTGACCTGCGGTATCTAACCAATCGATGAGCATCTGTTGCAACGAAGGTGGTGTTTTCAGAACTGAGTTGGAAGAACACACCCGACATAACTGGGCGTAGCTCATCGTTACCGGTGGCGAAAATGGTTTTATTGATAGCCTCTAACAAAACCTCGGCAGGCATTTCGATGGAGTTGGGCTTGTCAATTACTGGAATCTTAGGAAACTCTGCTCCATCCTGCCCTGCCAACTTGAACTTACCATTATTGGTGGTAAGATCAATTTGATAAGTCTTCTCATTCACAGTAAATGTAACAGGAAGATCTGGAAGAGTCTTCATTACATCCAGGAGGATTTTGGCTGGAATAGCAATCAAACAAGACTCCTTGGAGGTAACCTCCACGGTGGTGGTCATGGTCGATTCCAAGTCAGAGGCTGAAATGGTGAGTTGGTCATTTTTCACATCGAAAAGAAAATTCTCCAGAATAGGCAATGGGCTATTACTGTTGAGGGCTCCGCTAACAGATTGCAGGTGGCGAAGTAGCGTGTGACTGGAAATGAGGAACTTCATATTGAACTCGATTTAGTTGGTTTTACCAGATAAGTGACAAATATAGTGGATTCCTTGATAGGTTATTTGGAATTGTTTAAGACTTGAAAATCAGAAGGTTTCAAGAACAATCTTTCGAAGGAAAAATATTGGACGATGATAAGCGAGGTGTCCTTGTTCAAGCTTGCAGTCATTCGATCGATGTCGTATGGGTAAGGAGTTCCATCTTCCATCGATAAATTAACGGTTTGAGTGGTGATGGGGCGCCTCCATAGATCAATTCTTGATGTATCCCCATTATTCTTAATCATCACGATGGATCTGAATGGTGTCTGAGCTCGTAATGAATCGCGCTGGTTTGGTAATAGGCTTTTCTCCAATCCTTCGAAATTCAACACTCGATACTTTTGTAGATAGTCGGTGACC
>JBKDSL010000013.1:0-2137 GCA_046340555.1 Bacteroidota bacterium | reverse complement strand
ACCCAGACTTAAAGAATCTATTATCTGTAGAATCTTCATGCTTTGGGAACGGATTTTATCAATTCATGAAATGACTCGATGGTATACCCCCTACTCCATTCTATTGCTTTAGTGCACATTAATTGATATAGTTCGGGTTGCTCAATCATTGACAAAATAGATGCTGCGAATTGGGAGGCATCCGGCTCAACCAAAAGTCCTCGGCTTCCATGGTCCAACATATAAGGAACGCAACTAACTGGAGAAACTACGGGCAAGGCACCCCACCACATAGCCTCGGCTGTTGCTTTAGGCCACCCCTCCGAACGCGATGGCATCAATTGGAAATGACTGGATTGATAAACAACATCCAAATCCTTGCGATTCAGATTTCCTTTGCAAACGACTTTATCATTTAATCCATGTTGATGGATGAATTTAAGTAAAGCGTCAAGCAATGGCCCCGTTCCACAAATAACCAATGTTGTATCCAATCCATTTTCATTCAAAATCCGACAGGTATCTACGGCTAATAAGGGATTCTTACCTGAAATCAATGCTCCTGCAAATACCAATTGGACCGGTTGGTCACGCCTCAATGACCTAGCCTTAACGGGCAAAGCATCATGTTCAGAATAAGTAGCTGTAAACGCATTGGAGACACATTTTTTGTCGGATGGCTTCTTACCATAAACCAAAGCGGTAGATTTCCGTGTCAACAAACAATTGGACAAGATCCATTTTTGAATCCTGTAAGATAATGGCTGCCCTTTGTCATCAACCCAATTTCCAGCATACTTAAACGATTTTCGTTTCCATGGAAATAGCAATTGAATAGAACTAGCCAACAATCCGATATTACCAGGACAACGAACATGCACGTGTCCAGACAAAAACATGCTGTAGAGGATAATGCATGAATTCAATGGAACCAAGAAGACGGAACAGAATATATCAACTAAACTTTTCGCGGAAAATGAATAGAGCCTGATGTGATCAATCTGATTGCATATGAATGGTTCATCTATGGGATCGATTTCATTGGATTGGATAGATGGAGAAATAATGGTAACCGAATCAAATTCATCTAACCACAAGTTCATCTCCTTGACATATGGACCATATGCATAGGTCTTACCATTATGTTGCTTATGGATTACATGTGAGTACAACAACAAATTCATAAACGCTTTAAAGGCGAGATGACAAATAAAGAAAACCAACCGTAAACACGACCAATGAATTCCAATAAAAAGCGTTTAACATTCAAAGTGGTAAAAACATTGATCAAAAGAATAAAAGCGAGCAAAAGCGTTATCGCATGCCACTTGTATACATTTACAAATCCAGGATCGGGATGTTTGCACCGCCAAACGTACCATCCATTGCGTACCACCATGCGGCCGTATCGGAAATAATTCGGACGACCAGAGGGATCGTGATAATGGTGCACCTTGGCATTAGTATTAACAAATAATTTACCAAAGGCGGATGCACGAACGCTGAAGTCAAAGTCTTCGTATAAGCCGTAACCCGTGAATCTTTCAGAAAAAGAAATATGCTTGAAAATCCATGATTGATAAGTGGCAATGCCCCCCATGATATGATCTACTTGATAAATGTTTCCGTCGGGCGGATATCCATTACGACCATGGCCATAAGGCGGAATGATTTCAGGTGGATATTCAGACATGAGTCCGAATATTTTTCGAAGCACATACCTTAATGGATCCTTGATAACCCATTCACCCCATTTATAAAAACGAATATTGCTGTAATTGTTTGATTTTTCAACTTTGAAATAACGATTCTCTACCATATCCATACCACTTATACCAGTGGCATCCGCATGATGGATAAAAGCAGTTTCCAAATTGGCTAAAAAGTCCGATTCCAAGACCAAATCATCATCGAGAAATGTAACATGTGTGGATTGCGAATTTATAAGTCTGACACCTAGGTTTCGCTGCCTAGTCAATCCTTTATTATTTGTATCGACATGATGATATTTAAAATCGGAAAAATGAGATATCAAATCCATCATCCGCTGGAAATGTTCGTGCTCGGAAGCATCAACTACAATTACCTCATCGAACTTCCGGGATTGACTATTAATAGAATCCAACAAACGGCGCAGAGATTCTGGACGGTTATAGGT
>JBKDSL010000012.1:0-11916 GCA_046340555.1 Bacteroidota bacterium | reverse complement strand
TCCGATGAATTGGCCCATCGTAGGTGAAGGTGCGAAACTGGCGTTTTGCCTTATGGACTACGGTTCTTGTTCAACCTACAACGGCCATTGTGTTGATTCCCTTGGAAACACATTGGTGAATTCGAACTTTCCTAATTACGGTTTAGGTGGCGGAAATTACGGATGCTCTCTTACCATGCAGGGCATCTCAGCCGGATTCACTGACATTTATTACCAATACCTGGATGGCATGTACCTTGATATCCCTCCTGGCACTTGCAACGGGCAATATTACATCGTCGTAAAATTGGATCCGAATGAATTTTTCCTCGAGGAGAATGAAAACAACAATGTATTGGTGGTGCCATATACACTTACCAAGCAAGCGGGCACGGTCCCAACCATTGTTCCATCCGGCAACACGGCACTGTGTCCAGGAGAGTCTGTCACCCTCACTTCCAGTGCAGCGCCAAACTACCTATGGAGCAATGGTGCCACTACGCAATCCATAACCGTTCCTTATGCTGCTTTGGGTAGCTATACCGTTTCTACGGATTTGAACACCAGCTGCCCCGGCACATCCGTACCGATGAATGTTACTGCCAATGTGATTCCTGTGCAAATAGCATCGTCATCCAACGCCATTTGTGCGGGAAATTCTGTCACCCTAACTTCACAAATCGGGACTTTGCAAACAGGTTACTCGCAAGTTTCATTCACCAACACGAACGACTACAGTATTCCCGACAACAACGCAACTGGTGTTCAGTCGCCAATCTCTGTAAGCAACATCAACCCCGCTACACTAACACCTGGCACGGTTGTATCGGTATCGCTTGATATCACCCATACCTATACAGGGGACTTGGTGTTGGAGTTGGTAGCCCCCTCTGGAAATAAGATCAAGTTGAGCAACCGCCGTGGTGGTGCCGGTGACAACTTCACAGGCACAACCTTCAATGGCTTGTCGGCAACACACATCGCTAACGGCGTGGCACCTTTCACCGGCACTTTTACACCAGATGAGGATTTCAATCTACTAACGGGTAACATCAATGGTGTGTGGAACCTGAAGGTATCAGACTTGGCTGGTGTTGATACAGGTTCCATCAATAACTGGACCCTAAACTTGAATAACCTGATTCCTGCCACATTAAACTATTCATGGAGTTCGTCACCTGTTGGATTTTCCTCTACCGACTCCATTATCACCATCTCTCCTGCAGCAAACACCACTTACACATTAACCGTTAGCAATCCCCTCAACGGCTGCAGCAATTCTGCCAGTTCAACCATTGCGGTTCATCAGAACCCGGTAACGGCATTCAATCCGATGCCAGTGGCCTGTACCAACGTGGCCAACATGCCGCTTAACGCGGGATGGCCCACAGGTGGTACTTACTCGGGCCCAGGTGTGATGAACAATCTGTTCTATCCGGTATTAGCAGGTGTAGGTGCGCACACCTTAACGTACAACTACACCGATGCCAACGGATGCAGCGACGATGCCGTGCAAACCATCCAAGTGGAAGCAACGCCTTCGGCTCCATCCACAATGTTTGGCAAAACACTGGTTTGTCGAAACTCCACTCAAACCTATGCTGTTCCTGTCGATCCGAATGCAACCTCATACGCTTGGGTGGTACCTTCTGGCGTTCAAATCATGAGCGGACAAGGAACCAGCTCCATCGAAGTTTCGTTTGGTAACAACTACCAAACCTCTAACATGTGTGTTTATGCCACCAATAGCTGCGGATCTTCTTCATCCTATTGCGTATCCCTGCAAAGACAAAGCAATCGATATTGCGCTGTTAAAATCCCAACTAGCAACACGCTCCGCGACGACACTTCTCCAGAGGCCGTAGCACAATTATCCATCAGTCCCAACCCAGCCACCGACTTTTCGGAGGTTGAGCTCATAGGATTCCCCAAAGGAGATTACCGTTTGTTTGTGACCGATGTTTTTGGGAAAGAGGTTTTAGTAACCCCCATTTCATTGGATGGAGATGTGGCTAAATTGCCTTTGGATATCTCTGCTCTGAACAGTGGTGTTTATTTAGTACACCTTACGGGGATGGATTTGCATCAGCAGATCAAGCTGGTGAAGAACTGAGTGGCTGACGGAGGCAGTAACAGTTGCAGTAAGCGGCGACAGTTGGCGGGAGACGGAAGGCGGAAGGCGGAAGGCGCAAAATGTAACATGTCACTTTAAAATTAAATGTGTCGGCGGGAGGCTTGTCCACGAACGGTGCGAACCGTAAGATTGGTCATCCCGGGGGTGTAGCCTTGTGCGACAAGACCAATCAAACGGTTGGCGTTCGTGGTGCCCTTTTTGGTTACTTTTTGGGCAAGCAAAAAGTGACGAAAGCCATAGGCAAGTGATAATTTATGGTTATGAGTAAATAACTTGCAGATGTGGCTATAAATTTACTTGTTACATGTTACCCTTCGTCCGATAATATCGGACCGACCCTGTGCGGTGCTTGTCACTTTAATGCGGCGGACGGCGGTAGGCAGCGGCGGACGGCGGTAGTAGTAACAGTTGCAGTTCCAGTTGCAGTAGGCGGTTATTTGCGCTCTTTGCGCGATAATTGGCGCCCTTTGCGTGAAACAAGAAAAATTTGTTGGGGCAAGAAGGCTCAGAGCGGCGCTTGTTACTTGTCACTTGTTACTTGTTAAATGTCCCTAAAATACCGCCAATCGACTCGAAGCAATTAACTATTTTCGCTTCCGTTTTGAACAACAAAAACCCCATGAAAAAAACCCTACAAATCTGCTTAGTGGCCATCGTCCAACTACTGGCTACAAATGTATCCCAAGGCCAAACCGTGAACCGTTGTGGCGTTATTGAGCACGAACAATGGCTGCAATCCCAAAACCCGAAACGCGCATCACAACGCGAACGATTCGACCAAGCGGTAAATGACTACGCAGACCGCCTGCTTTCATCCAAAACCACCATGCCGAATGTGACTATTCCGGTAGTGGTGCACTTGGTTTACAAGACCAATGCGCAAAACATCAGCGACGCTCAAATCTTATCGCAAATTGATGTCCTAAACCAAGACTTCAACCGATTGAACCCAGACACAGCCAATACTCCTGCGCCTTTCAAGCCAATAGCCGGCATTGCCAACATCACATTTTGTATGGCTACCGTTGATCCTGCCGGAAATCCAACCAACGGCATAGAGCGTCGACTGACAACCGTAAACTCATTCAACACCAACGATGCGGTGAAAAGCTTTGCCGCTGGAGGTCTCGACGCGTGGGATCCCAGTCAATACTTCAACATTTGGGTGTGCAACCTTGGTGGTGGGTTGCTCGGTTATGGCGAATTCCCAACCAACCAACTATCCAACACCTATGGCGTTGTAATCGGCTACAACTATTTCGGAAACACAGGAACCCTTTCTCCTCCATACAACCTTGGTCGCACCGCTACACACGAAGTTGGACACTGCTTCAACCTGTTTCACATTTGGGGAGATGACGGTACTGGATGTAATGGTAGCGACCAATGTGCCGATACGCCAAACCAAGCAGGAGAAAACTACACCTGTCCGGGCTTCCCATCCATCTCTTGTAACAACGGTCCCAATGGCGACATGTGGATGAACTATATGGATTATTCGGATGATGCTTGTATGAATATGTTCTCAGCCGGACAGGTAGCACGCATGCTCGCTGTGGTTAACAATGGTCCTTATTCAAACTTGCAAAACTCCGCTGCTTGCGGCTCGAGCAACTTGTTGGCTTTGGATGCTCGCATGATGGGTGTCGATTTCCCAACAGGGAATATTTGCAGTGGCACCATCACCCCCGTTATTCAACTCAAAAACCAGGGAGCCGACACTTTAACCAGTGTTGTAATCACATACAACATTGATAACGGCACGCCTCAAACATTCAACTGGTCAGGTTCTTTGGCCAGCTTGGCTACCACAACGATTACCTTGCCAACCATCACCACTGGTGCAGGAGCCCACACATTCAATGCTACAAGCTCACTTCCTAACAACAACCCCGACCAAGATCCTACCAATGATGCAGCTTCATCCAACTTTACCGTTGTTGGTATCGGACAGGCTGTTCCATTCGCTGAAGGTTTTGAGTCAAGCTTCCCGAATACAGGTGCCGTGCTGAACAATCCTGATGCCAGCTTCACTTGGGAGCAAACCAGCGCTTCCGCACATACCGGAACACAATCCATTTACATTAACAACTATGATTACTCATCCAATGGAGAAATCGACGAGTACATTTTACCAAACCTCGATTTAACCTCCGTGGGCTCTCCAAAGCTTTCATTCTGGGTGGCATACCGACTTTATACCAACCCTACCGCCAATCCGAATTATTCGGACACGTTAGAGGTTTTGATTTCAACCGACTGCGGTCAAACATTCACCAGCGCTTACAAGAAATTCTCCACAGCCTTGGTAACAACACCAGCACCATTCTACACTACTGCAGCTTTCGTTCCTACTGCTACCCAATGGCGCCGCGACTCCATCGATCTGGCCCCATTCGCTTCATTCAACAACGTGGTCGTGAAGTTCCGTTCAATCACCGACTATGAAAACAATTTGTATTTGGATGACATCAATATAGATGGAACTACTGGTCTTTCCTCACAGCCATCACTTGCTGCGGTAAATATCTTTCCGAACCCCGCCAACAATTTCCTGAATATCGATTTAACGGGAATCAGCTCTGATCGAAACATCGGTATTCGAATCGTGGATATGACTGGCAAAACGGTTCATGCAACGTCTAATAACATGGGCGGCCAACTGCTTCGCATTGAAACATCGAATATCAGCGCGGGTATGTATGTTGTTGAAATAATCGGAACGGATGGCGCAGTTCGCATGCCGTTCACAAAGCAATAGAAACAACACTTCTTCGATCGGCACAAACCGCCCCTAAATAGAAAATCTCGCTTTTAGGGATTTACGGTTCGGGGCGGTTTTTATATTCTTACTTGGACAAATCCTTTGTAAAGCAGGATATTATGTTCTTATCAGCCATTATGCCGAAAGTCTTGTGTGTTCGTAGTGATTTATCTATCTTCGCTATCCTTCAATCAAAAAACCCTATCAAATGAAAAAAATCATCACTATGATGGCTATCGCAGCCGTCGCCTTCGCATCCTGCAGCAAGGATGATTCATCTACCCCTGCTCCTGCTCAAGGACTAACCGTTGACCGTGTTATCCGTCCCTTCTTCGTTGATTATACAGCCACCTGGTGCGGCCCTTGCGGTTCATATGGTGGTCCGAACTTTGACGCAGTATTGGATGCGGGCAAAGAAGGAACATTGTTGACTGCCATGAAAGCTTATTCAACTTCATCAACAGCCGGAATGGGCCACCCAATCTACTCGCAGATGACCTCTGCATTCGGAGTATCTGGAATCCCTGATTTTTGGGTAAACAACACGTCCCCTAGCACAAACAGCAACAGTGTTATCACTTCTGCTACAAACATTCAAGTGGACACTGCCAGCATCGTAGCTGGTGTGGCTCTGAAGAAAGGTATCGTTGGCGACTCTATGCAAGTTACCACCAAAGTGAAGTTCTTCAAAAATGGTGATGCGGGCGCTGATTACAGCCTTGCCGTATATCTTGTTGAAGACAACATCACCGGCTATCAATTGGTGGGTAGTACGGCAAATAACAACTACCTACATCGCAATGTGCTTCGTGGAGCTGCTGCCACTTCTTACTATGGAACGTCGTTGAACAGTGGTGCTGCAGTAACTGCCGACACCGAATTCAATAACACGTACAAGATCAAGCTGAATCCTTCTTGGAACACAGCTAACTTAAAAGCAATTGCAGTTATTTGGAAAAATGGTGCAACCCCTTACCGCGTCATCAACTCTAACGTGGCTAAGTAATCCATCTTATTAAAGCATCAAAGCCGGTCCTAATATAAGGGCCGGCTTTTTTATTTACTCCAAGGCTTCTTAAAGCCTTCAAGGGCCTTATCCAGCAGACTCTGGTACTCACTGGAAGTAATCTCATAGGCGCCAAATTGAACCAGATGCGGGTTCAAGTATTGCGAATCGAGCAACTGGAATTGTTTTTGTCGCAAATAATCAACCAAAAACACCAAACAGATTTTACTCGCATCGGTAGCGCGACTGAACATGCTTTCGCCAAAAAACGCTTTTCCAAATGCTATGCCATACAATCCTCCTACAAGCTCCTCATCCTGCCAAGCCTCGAAACTGTGCGCATATCCTAAACGATGTAACCCGATATAGGACTCGATGATCTCTTGATTGATCCATGTTTCTCCAATTCGCAATTCACGACACGAATTGATGACCTCCGGAAACGCCTGATTGATGGTTAGCTTGAATGGCTTTTTATTGTATTTGCGGCGGAGGTTGGATGGAACAGTGAAACGATCATCGATTGGGATGATGCCCCTTCGCTTAGGCAAATGCCATTGAATCTCTCCGTTGGCCGATTCAGCCATTGGAAATATTCCCATCGAATAGGCTTCTAAAAGTATCAACGGCTGAATCATCCTCACTTCAAATATACCACTTACTCAAGTTCAAAATTAAACGTTTAATATTCCCATCTGTGGCCATAATGGTTTGCATTGAACATACCTTTGTAGGCGATTAACCGCAGCTTTTTGATTTTTCATGCGCACTTTTCTTCTTATGGCTTTTGCCATTCTATTCCATTCCGCAAATGCCCAAATCATCATCTCCGAAATTATGGCTGATCCGACACCTGTAACGGGTTTGCCTGATGCCGAATTCGTTGAAATTTACAACAGAGGAACCACACCCGTGAATCTTAATGGTTGGACGATCTTCGATGGCTCCGTTAGATCATTGCCTAACAAAACTATTCCACCCAACGGGTATGGTTTGGTGTGTGCTCAATCGGATACATCGCTTTTCACTTCCAACGGACTATTGTTGCCGGTAAACTCCATTTCTCTGACCAATTCGGGAGATAAAATTTCCATTAGAAACGCCATTGGCGCCGCTGTAGACTCCGTAACCTATACCGACCAATGGTACGGCGATCCTTTAAAAGCACAAGGAGGGTTTTCGCTGGAGCGGATAGATCAACAGTTGAATTGCCTCTTACCCTCCAATTGGAAAGCGTCCATTTCTGTTTCCGGCGGAACTCCTGGACTTGTGAATAGTGTGAATGGAATTTTGATAGACAATGAGCCACCCCTATTGCTCTATGCGTATTGTCCAGATTCATTAAACATACAACTAGTTTTTAATGAGCCTGTGGACATGCCAACTGCAAGTCTTTCAAGTTGCATAATACTTCCGAACCCGCTACAAATTATTGATTGGTCTGTTGCGGATGAGTCTGCAACAAGAATCAACATCAAGGTCGCGCCAGGCGTTAGCCGAGGCTACGTATTTGGTTTGCATTTAAAAGACATCCCCGATTGCTCCGGAAACGCTATGCTCGCGGTTGATAACATCCCATTCGGTTTAAGTGATTCCATTCAAACTGGAGATATCGTCATCAACGAAATATTATTCAACCCGAAAGAAGAAGGAGTCGATTTCATTGAGCTATTCAACAACAGTAATCGCATAGCAGACTTAACATCGCTTGGACTAGCTGCCGTTTCTCCTGTTACAGGAACAACGGGGGATGTGGAAGCTATCTGTGATTTGGGAAGAACCCTATACCCCAACGAATATTTACTGGTTACAGAAAACACGGAAATTGTTGCAAAACAATATCCATCATCGTATCCATATTGCTTTCAAAAAGCAGAAGATATTCCTGCTATGAATGTTGATGAAGGCATTGTTTCGCTTATGTTCGGAAACATAGAAATCGACAGGGCTTATTATCATGAGGATTACCACTTCGCGCTGTTAACCGATCCAAAAGGTATTTCTTTGGAAAAGATTCATCCGTCGCGTCCGTCCATGAGCAGGGATTCTTGGCACTCGGCCTCTCCGGACTTAAGTGGGGCTTCGCCTGGTTTAACCAACACCCAGTTTCAAAATCAAACCCAGATTGAAAACCTAATTCAGCTTTCACCAGAGATTTTTTCGCCGGACATGGATGGGTATGACGACTTGGTGAGTTTTCAGTTTAAAATCGATTCGCCCGGAACCCTGATTAACGTTACGATATTGAACCATAACGGCCATGTGGTTTATGAAAACCGAAAGAATCGACTTTCTGGCGCAGTGGATTTCTTAACGTGGGATGGAATTAATCTCAAAGGGGAGCTTTCAGAAGCCGGAATATATTTGGCGCATTTCGAAATCTTCAATCTCTCTGGTGAGGTGCACAACGAAAAACTGGTTTTCGTGTTAGCAAAAAAACATTAAAGCCTTAAGATGAAAATCACGTACCAATCCGTACTGATGTCATGGTCAATGAGCCTGCTAATGGTTTGTCGTTGAACAGCGTCAAATTATCGGAGCCAACTTGCAATGCCAATGCATACAGCAAAGGTAAATAGTGTTCTGCCGTTGGAATTGCCAAATCGAATGCCTTGCCTCTTGACTTATAATCAATCAATTTCTGATGATTCCCCTTCAAAATGTATTGTTTCATCGCGCTATCAGCCTCTTGCGCCCAATCATAGGCGAAACCCACTTCGTTGATTTTATCCCAGGCAACCATGCCTAGATTGTGAACCATGTTGCCACTGCCGATTATCAGAATTCCTTTGGAACGAAGCGACTGCAACTCCTTGGCCAAGTCATAATGATACTGAGCCGGCTGAAAGCGATCAAGGCTCAATTGCAAAACAGGAATGTTTGCATCAGGATAAAGATGTTTGATGACACTCCACGCTCCGTGATCGAGACCCCATTGAGAAGTATCCAATCCTATATCGGTTTTTGAAACGGTGTTTTTTACTTCTTGGGCTATGGTAGGATTTCCAGGCGCTGGATATTGAACATCGAAGAGCGCTTGTGGAAATCCGCCGAAATCGTGAATGGTTTTCGGGTGCTCCATCGCCGTAACAAAAGTGCCGCGTGTTTCCCAGTGCGCCGATACGCACAATATTGCCCTGGGCAACGGAATGGTTTTAACGATATCCCTGAACCCCTTCACAAATTCATTCTCCTCGATTGCATTCATCGGACTTCCGTGGCCGAGGAAAAGCACCGGCATCCTGTCGGTGGATGAAAAAGGTTGGGTGATATTATGTAAATCCTGCAAGTTCATCGCGGAAGCACTTAAAGGTAATGCTGCCATCAACTTGATGAAGTCTTTTCTTTGCATCGCACAATTATAAGAGCAAAAATTTCTAACGAAATACCACAAGCTTGCTGCAAGTGGTTTTATTATCTGCAGATAACAACAACTGGTATATACCTGCCGCGTATGAACGCAAATCTAGGTTCCAATCGACGCCATCGATTCGTCCACTAGACACCATGCGGCCACCACTATCTAAAAGTTTATAGTGGCAATTAGAAGCATTCTGTATAGTTAGTGTATTAGAAACGGGATTGGGATAAAATAAAAATTCGTTGTTATTGTCAATATTTGATACGCCGCTAGCCAAATCACAAACAGTCAAAGTGGCCGCAGGAGAAGTAATATAATTTTGAGATGTCCCAACTCCGCAATGACCATCAAAGTTATTTCCCCACATGCGCAATACATTGTCACTTCCAATGGCCATATTATGATAAGTACCGGCCGAGATTTCTTTGGTTCCAATAGGCAATAAACACTGTACTGGCGTATTCGATGCAACAAAGTTGCCAATGCCGAGCTGTCCTTCCGTATTTCTACCGAATGTCCAAACGGTACTGTCTGATTTCAACACCAAACTGTGCTCCCATCCTGCGGCAACCGAAGTTGCGCCAGCTATGGATGCGATTTGCTGAGGTGTGTTTTGATTGATCGTATTGCCAAGTCCAAGCTGACCAAAGTTATTCTTGCCCCACACCCATACGGTTCCATCATTTTTAACAGCCAAAGAATGCGATCCTGCTGCCGCAATCCATATCACATCGGATAAGGAAGACACTTGTATGGCTACGTTTGATGCGGTGTATGATCCATTACCCAACTGACCTGTACTGTTTCCGCCCCATGCCCAAACCGTACCATCACTTTTCAAAGCCATTGAATGCGTGTAGCCACCAGCAACCTGAATCACATTATTTAACCCTGCCAATTGTATGAATGTTCCTGAAGGGTTGTTACTTCCATTGCCTAACTGACCTTGTCCGTTGATGCCGCACGACCAAACTGTGCCGTTTTGTTTCAAAACCAATGTGTGTTCATGTCCACATGCAACCGAGCGAACATTACTCATACCAACAACCTGTGTAGGCTGTGGCACACTCAAGGCTGTGGAGGAAAGCCCGAGCTGCCCACTTGAGTTGTATCCCCAAGTCCACAGCGTTCCGTCCTTTTTCACAGCGGAACAATGCGACCATCCCGCTGAAACAACTTCAACATTATTGATATTGGCAAAAGCTGGAAGGGTGGCAATGGAAACGGATGATCCATTGCCTAGTTGCCCATATAAATTGTTGCCCCATACCATGGCTTGCCCTTGTGCACTCCATGGAGAACACGCAACCAAAGTATGACCTCCTCCCGCGGATATGGTTTGCGCATTAAGCTCGGCATGGAAGTATGGCAAGCAGGCAATAAAAAGTGGTAATGTTGTTGTTTTCATGATCCGGTCCATAAAGCAATTCAAATTTAATGAAACGGCTTTAAAAATCAATCCCCGTACAATTCCAAATAAGTTTCCGGCTCCTCTTCCATATAGTCAAGTTCGGCATGAATCATGCGCTCTACCAAACCTATCATTTTGGGGTAATCGAGGTTCATTCCCAATGACCCCTTTTCCGATTCAAGTCGGATTATGGCGTCAATTAAAAAATGTCGAGTGTCATCCAAAAAAACTCGTTCCCGCTCAACTTTTGCCTCAAAAAGAATTTTTTCCATCATTTCGTTTGTGTCCATTGTTGATTGATCTTAGTTTAAATTTTTATTGACGTGTATTCAAAATCTTAAAGATTCTTTCTTGGTTTTCTTTTAGTTCATCTATCTGGCTTTGCAGCAAATTAAAAACATCTTGCAATTCAACAGGAATTGCCTCCGTCAACATTCCCTGTGCGTTTGGAATATACTCTACAACTTTGAACATGTGGTAATCTTCATAAGCCATTCTGCAAAGCGCATATTTGCCATCGCTGGTCACATCCCAACCACACACACCGCCCCAAACAAGTGGATTTCCGTTGTACCAACCAGAACAGCCTCCTGCATAACCTGGTTCACTATACCCCTCCTTACTACACCACGACCTAACACCTCGCCAATCATCTCTGAAAACTGGCTCCAACTGAATCCCAAACTTTTTCCTCAATGATTCTATTTGATTGATGGGCAGATATGTTTCAACAATGTGTTTGGCCCATGCAGTTTTTCTGATAAGTTCTTTACTCATGTCAATAAGGTGTAAGTATTAGAAGTAGTATAAGTTTGAATTCATAGTCGGCTCATTCATCATTCATTCTCGTCAGCAATTCTAAAATGGGTGCCAAAGGAAATACAAAAGTTTGACAGAGTTTGTCAACTCAAAAAAATGTTAAATTTTTCTTGCTCTTATTGCATTAAAGTTTGGTAAAATTGATTCATTGAACGATATTTTGCACATCAAACCTACCATCGATTGTAATGGTCTTGATGGAATTGGCCAACGAAAATCAGACACTTGCCAAAATTTATTTAGCTTGTCGTAATCAATAAAGTAAATTAAACAATGCTTGCGGTTTCTTCCGCATGATCGTTGTCCGGGTTCCCCATCTTCCCAAGCTACAGCGATCGATTCCCCTAACGGGAACTTTGTTTTTTACCCGGACCTCACACACGGTCCGGGTTTTTCTTTTTTTAAAAAACAAAGCCACGGAGTTACGGCTCCATGGCTTTAT
>JBKDSL010000011.1:0-2518 GCA_046340555.1 Bacteroidota bacterium | reverse complement strand
GTTGTTGCTAGCAACAGGACGAGACACTCCCAGCGGGATCACAGGGTAAAACAAAAAAAGGCCTCCTTTTGGAGACCTTTTTCATTGTATGTCCGAATCAAATTGTGTCCGCACTGTATCCATAAACAGCAGGATTCTTCCCTCCCATCGGACGAACATATTAGGACAACTGTCCGCGATGGTTGATCACATCAAAAAAGAAAAACCACATCATTTGAGAACGGGGAATAGTAAGTATGGAGTTTCCATTTATCAACAATTCAACAGGTTGGGAGTCCCATTCCGATTCAGATGCCACATCCAATGCCTTGTTTGCTGCATCAGCTAGGTCACCGAATTGCCTTGCAGCGTCCTCAGGATTTTCAAATTTGAAAGTTAAAGTTTCATCAATCTGTGAGTTTTCAAGTATTAACTTGAAATCCACCATATGTCCCAAAATGTGTTCTACGATTTCATAAGCACTACGATTCACTGGATGAGGCTTGTAGTCTAATTGATCTGCTGGTAGCGCCTCCACAAGAGCACGCGTTGCTTTCAATTCATTGTTGAAACATGCCTTGAAGAATTCTAAATTAGTCATGATGTAAGATGTTTAGGGTTATTGTTATGCGAATATTTCTTTTATACTATTGATAAACAAAGTTTTGCGCTAGATTGTTAAACTAAAAATCAAACACTCAAAATTGCAATTAATTACCCAATTTAGTAATTATCTAGTCACACAACTGATTAACTTTATTCCCAAAATATTATACTAGTTTGGGGTATTATTAAGACTTCCAGAATGTTCATTTATATCGGCTCTTCCTGTCTTTTAGATAGTAGTGTTTGATAATCAAGATTATGCATACCAAAGACCCTAATCCAGAGTTAACCATTTCGAGCTTAAAAGACCAAGCCGTGTTTGCGGACTTGTTTAACACTGGGCCTTTTAGTTATTACATAATGGATGTTGAAATGAAAACCATCCAAATGAGTCAAGCGGCCAAGAATCTGACCGGATTTGATTCAGAAGATGCTTGTGATTTTCATTCAAATATTGAAAATAGTGATACGAACCTGCACGAAAACGTATTGCAATCCGCCACCGTCACCAAAGGTCACTTCAAAACATCGTATCGGTACAGAAAACCGGATGGAAGCATTGTGGTATTAGACGAAAAAGGAACGGTCTTGACCGATGACACTAGCCGAGCCACCGGATTTATATGTGTGCTTACTGACATAACACTTCAAGAAAAGCTGAAGGATGATTTCCAAGCGGCATTAGCCATGGCTAAATTTCCGTTGGAAAATCCTAGCCCGGTTTTCAGGGTTGATAAATCCGGCAAACTTATGTTCGCAAATAAAACCTCGGTAGAGATGTTGCAAGCGATAGGTATGACTGCAGGGGTAATCACTGACAAAACCTTTTTAAAAGCACTTGATCAAAGTATTTCTACGGGTGAGCATAGAGACTTGCTGAAGAAAACAGTTGTTGGCAAGACATACCAGCTCACCTTGGTACCACAACAAGCCTCTTATGTCAATGTATACACATCCGACATATCGAATACACTAAAGTTACAGGATGTGCTGCAGGAGCGCTTATCAGAACTCACATCCATTCTGGAAAGCACAGACGAACTTGTTCTACTTATCAACCCAGATCTTAGCATTCGTTTGAGCAGCAAAACATTTGTACAAAACATTTCGAATGCTTTTGCTACCGAGTTTACCCCGGGTTCTTCAATAAAAAGTTTGGAGCGGCTATCATTTTACAGTGAATTAGAGCAATCGCTTCACTCCTGTTTCGAAGATGGTTCTATTGGCAAAATGGAAATATCGCTACAACAAGAGAAGTCCTCTGCTGTTGAGTTCTTTACCATAAGCATAGCCCCAATTCGTAAGCCGGGAAGCAACGTGATATCCGGAGTGTGCTTGCGTATAAAAGACATCACTGCTGAAAAACAAAACCTTGAAGCCATTCAAAAGCAAAAAGTCTTTTATGAAACCATACTTGACAACATTCCAGCAGACATTGGGATTTTCAGCAAAGAGCACCGCTACCTCTATGTGAATCAAGCAGGAATAAAAGATAAAAATCTAAGGCAATGGATAATCGGTAAAACCGATTATGACTATTGTGAATTACGTAAGATTGATTCACGCCTTGCAGATGAGCGCCAGGGGTTATTCAAAGATGTTTTAGAATCAGGTAAGGAAAAGGAAATAGAATCATTTCATTTGATCAATGATGGCTCTAAAAAGTACATGTTGCGCAAGTTCTACCCTTTAATTGAAAATGGTGAATTCAAGCTCATGATTGGCTATGGTGTGAACATAACCCAATTGAAGGAATCCCAAGAAAAGCTCAAAGAAAATGAAAACAGGTTTAGGGCTTTGTTTGAAAGCAATCCGCTGCCAGTACTAGTTATTGACTTCAATGGAATAGTCACTTCCACAAACAAAGCGTTACATAAGGAAACCGGGCACAATCCATCCGATATCTTAGGGCAACATATAGGCCTGTTCCTTT
>JBKDSL010000010.1:0-5221 GCA_046340555.1 Bacteroidota bacterium | reverse complement strand
TAATACACCACCCACTACTCACCCACCACCCACCACCACCCACTACTCACCACCCACCACCATGAACATTCGTATCGAAAAAGACACCATGGGACCTGTTGAGGTTCCTGCCGATCGTTACTGGGGCGCACAAACACAGCGCTCCATCGAGAATTTCAAAATCGCACGCGAAACAGATCGTATGCCCGTTGAAATCATTCGTGCATTCGCCTATCTGAAAAAGGCCGCTGCCCTCGCCAATCGCGATGCCGGTGTGCTTCCGCAAGAAAAGTGCGACCTCATTGGTCAGGTTTGTGATGAAATACTAGAAGGCAAACTCGACTCGGAGTTTCCACTCGTAGTATGGCAAACGGGTTCTGGTACCCAATCCAATATGAACGTGAACGAAGTGGTGGCTTACCGTGCCCATGTGCTTTCGGGTGGTTCCTTAAGCGACGAAAAGAAAATCATTCACCCCAATGATGATGTGAACAAGTCGCAGTCGTCTAACGATACCTTTCCCACAGCAATGCACATTGCTGCTTATAAGATGTTGGTGGAGGTAACCCTTCCAGGGATGCAAAAGCTGCGCGATACGCTTCATGCCAAATCGAAGGAGCATATGAAAGTGGTTAAGATTGGCAGAACACATTTGATGTATGCCACACCGCTCACACTGGGACAGGAGCTTTCCGGTTATGTTTCGCAGCTCGACCATGGCATGCGTGCCATCAAAAACACCTTGGCGCATTTATCGGAATTGGCTCTGGGCGGAACCGCAGTAGGAACAGGCATCAACACACCTGAAGGCTACGATGTGAATGTGGCCAACCACATTGCCAAGCTCACCGGCCTTCCATTTGTAACCGCCGAAAACAAATTCGAAGCATTGGCCGCACATGATGCCATAGTAGAATCTCACGGTGCACTGAAAACCGCAGCTTGTTCTCTGATGAAAATCGCCAACGATATCCGATTGCTGGCATCAGGTCCCCGTTGCGGAATTGGAGAAATCTTCATCCCCGATAACGAGCCTGGATCATCCATCATGCCAGGAAAAGTGAATCCCACACAATGCGAATCCACGACCATGGTAGCAGCACAAGTGATGGGTAATGATGTAGCCATCAACATAGGTGGTGCTACGGGTCACTTCGAGCTGAATGTATTCAAGCCGATGATGATTGCAAATTTCTTGCACAGCGCTAAACTCATCGGCGATGTGTGTGTTTCATTCAATGACAAATGCGCCATTGGCATTGAGCCGCTGCATGAAAATATTAAAACCAATCTGGATAACTCTTTGATGCTGGTAACGGCGCTCAACACCAAAATCGGTTATTACAAAGCCGCTGAAATCGCCCAAACCGCCCACAAGCAAGGAAAAACGCTCAAGCAAACCGCCATCGACCTTGGTTACGTTACATCCGAGCAATTTGACGAGTGGGTGAAGCCAGAGGAGATGGTAGGGAGGTTAAGTGACCGGTGACCAGTTAAAATATTCACCATCCAATCGCTACCCTTCGTCCAATAGCTATCGGACTAGCTCAGGGCAAGCCGCCAACCGCCACTCAATCATAAAAATCCATTATCACAAATCAGTCCATTCATAACCATCATACCCCATGTCAGTCCTCATCAAAAACGCTACCATCGTCAACGAAGGCACGCAAATGCCCGGTGATGTGATGTTCAAGCATGGTAGGATTGTAAAGGTAGCCTCCACGATAGATGCACCCAAAGAAAAATGTACGGTGATTGATGCTACCGGTTTGCATTTACTGCCCGGCTGCATCGATGATCAAGTTCATTTCCGCGAACCTGGATTGACACATAAAGCGGATTTGCATACCGAGTCAAGAGCTGCTGTAGCTGGAGGTATCACGTCTTTCATGGAGATGCCCAATACGGTTCCCAACACGTTGACGCAGGAATTGCTTCAGCAGAAGTACGATTTGGCTGCACATAAGTCTCCTGCCAACTATTCGTTTTTCATGGGTGTTTCTAATGACAATGCCGAAGAAGTGTTGCGTACCGACACAGAGAAGGTGTGTGGCATCAAGATCTTCATGGGCTCATCCACAGGGAATATGTTGGTGGATGATGATCATATTTTGTCCCGCATTTTTGCCAACACGGGTTGTCTGATTGCTACACATTGCGAAGATGAAGCCACAGTAAAGCGCAATTTACAGTTGGCAATCGAGAGGCGAGGGGCTGCTTTGAATGCAAGCGACCATCCCATAATCCGCGACGAAGAGGCCTGTTATTTGTCGAGCAGTAAGGCAGCGGCTTTAGCCAAGAAGCACAATACACGTTTGCATATCCTGCATATTTCTACAGCCAAAGAACTTTCCCTTTTTGATAACACCATTCCGCTCGAGCAAAAACGTTTGACATCAGAAGCATGTATTCACCACTTATGGTTCAATGATGCTGATTATGCTACATTGGGTAATCTAATCAAATGGAACCCTGCTGTAAAATCAGTTAATGACAGGGATGAAATCTTAAGGGCCGTTATCGACAATCGTATTGATGTCATCGCCACCGACCATGCTCCGCATACTTTGGCCGAAAAAATGAAACCGTATACCGAGGCACCTAGTGGTGGCCCCTTGGTGCAGCATGCTTTGATTGCGATGCTTGAATTACATAAGCAAGGCAAAATCTCGCTCACAGATGTGGTTCGCAAAATGTCGCATGATGTTGCCCGATGCTTCAAGCTTCGCGAACGCGGCTTCATCCGCGAAGGTTTTTTCGCCGATTTGGTGTTGGTCGACTTGAACAAGCCCATCAAAGTAGATCGCACCAATCTTCTTTACAAATGCGGTTGGTCTCCTTTTGAAGGAGTGAAGTTCGCCGCATCGGTTGTGCGCACTTTTGTGAATGGTCATACGGTGTGGAACAATGGTGAATTGGTTGATGCACCCAGTGGGATGCGTTTGGCATTTGAGCGTGATCGTTGATACATTTGCCGCATATTGCCTCAACCAAAAATTACAAATAGAATGCGTTCGTTTTTAGTTTTATCTATTTTTTGCCTAGTTGCATGTTCGGGCAAGCAAGGGATTAAGCCGCCTGTAGGAGTAATGTCTCGCGACAGTATGGTGTCGGCCATGGCTACCATGCACATTGCAGAATCGCGCATCATGCAATTTGATGGTCGCAACCTCAGTCGTGAAATCAAATCAGCTGTGATTCAAGAAGAACTTTCCAAATCGGGAATCGATACGATGTCATTTAACCGCAGCTTCGATTGGTATGCTTTACATCCCGATCTTTTCTCCGCCATGTACGACGACATACTGTCTGAAATCAGCAGACGCGGAGCGGAAAAACAATGACTAATCACCAGGGAAGTGGTCACCCGCCTTTGGCGAGGTAAGTTTTTGGAATGTAGTTAGGTGCTCAAAATACAATCTGCCACTACCGCTGCCTACCGCTCCTACCTACCGCTCCTGCCTACCGCTGCTGCCTACCGCCTACCGCTCCCGCTTAACGCTCCTGTTAGTGCTACTGGTACTGGTACTGCTACTGCTACTGGTACTGCTACTGATACAACCGATACCGCCTATTGTCTCAAGTACATATCCAACCAATTGAAATACGTCCTATACCACATGATGCTGTTCTGTGGTTTCGTGACCCAATGGTTTTCGTCAGAGAAGGATAGGAATCGTGCGGGTATGCCTCGCAATCTTGCGGCAGTAAACGCCTCCATACCTTGACTGATAGGTACTCGGTAGTCGAGGTCGTTGTGTATGACTAGGATGGGAGTATCCCATTTGTCCACATACTTGATGGGATTGAATTCGGTGTAAGTTTTGTGTTGAGGCTTTGCGAAATACGATCCACCCATGTCGAAGTCGGCGAAGAACAATTCTTCGGTTGTACCATACATACTTTCAAGATTGAACACGCCGCAGTGTGAAACGAATGCGCTGAAGCGCTTGTTGTGGTTCCCGGCGAGCCAATAAACCGAGTAGCCGCCAAAGCTGGCACCCACGGCACCAAGCCGCTTCTTATCAACATAGGGCTCCTTACTCACATCATCTATCGCACTCAACAAATCCTGCATGGCTTGTCCGCCCCAATCACCTGAAATTTGACGATTCCATTCGGTGCCGAATGAAGGTAGTCCGCGACGGTTAGGAGCAACAATGATATAATCATTCGCGGCCATCAGCTGGAAGTTCCAACGATATGAGAAGAACTGCGAGACGGTGCTTTGTGGTCCGCCTTGGCAGTAGAGTAGGGCTGGGTATTTTTTATTTGGGTCGAAGTTAGGAGGGTAGATAACCCAAGTAAGGATATCTTTTCCATCGGTGGCTTTTACCATGCGTTTTTCCACCTTTCCCATTTGAATCGTTTTCAATATCTCATCATTGGTGAAGGTGAGTTGCGAAGGTTTTCCGGTTTTTAGGTCAATGTTGTAAAGCTCTGTTGGCTCAGATATGCTCATGCGTGCGGCAACCATGGTGGTGTTTTTTCCATCGGACCATAATGTGAATCCGGTATAGTCGGCCTGATCGGTGGTGATTTGACGGATGACAGGTTTCTTTTTGGTGTCGGTGGTGATGCTCCAGATCTGATCGGTGGCATTGATGCCGCAGATAAAATAAATCTCTTTGCCGGAGGGCGACCATTGGTATGAGTCGATGCTGTAATCAAACCCTTCGGTCATTTCCTTTTTGGTGCCGCTTTTGAAATCGTAGTTGAACAGGCGATTGCGATCCGCTTCGAATTTTGGCGTGGCCATGCTCAGCCAGGTGATGCGGCTGCCGTCGGGTGAAAAGGCTGGCCTTGTATCGTAACCCATCATGCCTTCTGATAAATTGGTCGTTTTCTTGGTCTCCAAATCGTATAGGTAGATGTCTGAATTGGTACTCATGGCAGCATCTGCGCCTGTAAGTTTTTTACAGGTGTAAGCGATTTTCTTGCCGTCTGGACTCCATGCAATCTGGTCTGCATCGCCGAAAGGCATGAGCGGAGAATCGTATGGCTCACCCTCTAAGATGTCTTTGTATTCGCCGGCCAATCTTTTTTTCTCTTCGCTATATATCACATGAAAAATATGGCTTGAGTTTTGGTCCGACCACTGATCCCAGTGTCGGTACATCAAATCGTCGTAAACACGAGCGGTTGTTTTGTCGAGGTCGCTTTGGTAATCGCGAAACGACTCCATGGTTTTCACATCTCTTGCGATCCAAACATTTACACCATTCGGTGCAAAAGCTAG
>JBKDSL010000009.1:0-3352 GCA_046340555.1 Bacteroidota bacterium | reverse complement strand
AGTTCGTATCATGTTTGCGGCGGAGTGGGAGTGGGGAGGAGGAAAGCCTGCCTTAGGTCATGGGATTAATGTGATTTTATTTGCACTAACGGGTTTGTTTTTATTTCGGGTTTTGTTCAAATTGACCAGCGGTGGCCTGATGATTGCATTTATGGCTTCTCTATTGTTCGCTTGTCACCCCATTCATACCGAAGTGGTAGCCAACATCAAAAGCAGGGACGAGATTTTGGCTTTTTTATTTTGTGTATTGGCACTTGATCAATACTTAAAATGGCTGGATAAGTCTGGATGGGTTCCCGCTGCTTTATCAGGTTTATTCATGTTTTTAGCCATGGGCTCGAAGGAATCGGCCATAACTTTTTTGGCGGTGTTGCCTTTGACTGGTTGGTTTTTCAGAAAAGAGGTTGCATATCAAAAGATCTTCCAAGGAGTTTTGCCCGCATTCTCCGCTGTTTTGGTTTTCATGGTGATTCGATCCAAGGTTTTAGGTGGGGTCAATACATTGGGGATGCCGAATGTTGCCGATAATCTACTGATGGCAGCCAAGGATCAAACAGAATATTTCTGCACGGCGGTATCCATATTGGGCCTCTATATTAAGAAACTTTTATTGCCTCATCCACTCGTATTCGATTACTCCTTTAATCAAATACCATTGATGGGGATCACTGATCCAGGTTTCCTGATGTCTGCTTTGGTTTTCATCGGAATGGTTATTGTTGCAGTTATCGGATTCAAAAGACGCGATCCATTCGCTTTTGCCATTTTATTCTTTTTGATAACAATGTCCGTATCGTCCAATCTGTTTATAAAAACAGGTTCGTCTTTTGGTGAACGTTTCTTGTACACTCCCTCTTTAGCTGTTTGTATAGCTCTTGCATACGCTATCTCTAAAATTGCTGGCCTTACCGGTCAAAGTTGGCCCAAGGGCAAATGCATGTCTTTATCCCTTCTGATTTTAATTCCGCTTGTTTTCTTGGGTTCTGCCAAAATAATTGCACGAAATCCAGTATGGAAAGACAACTTCTCCCTCTACTCAAACGATGTTGAAATGTCGCCTAACAGTACCCGGGCACAATATTACATGGGTAATTACTTGGTGAAGAAGGAAGCTTGGGAGGGTAAAACCCCTGAAGAAAAGTCGAAAATCCTTAGAAGGGCAATAGGTTATTTACAGCGTTCCATTCAAATTTATGATAAGTTCTCAGACGCCCACCTTCAATTGGGTGTTGCCTATTACAATCTTGGCATGAACGACAGTGCTCGCGTTTGCTATGAAAAGGCCTTATCTCTTTCTCCACGTAATCATACAATTCTTAATAACCTCGGCACTATATATTTTATCCAACAGGATTATGCAAAAGCCTTGGATCTATTCAAAAGAGCGGTTGAGTTAGATCCAAACTATGCCGATGGTCAATCGAATTTAGGAAGTACCTACGGCGTACTGCAGCAATACGACCGGGCATTGGTACACCTGTTGAAGGCTGCCGAACTGGATCCCGATAACGCCCAGATTTTTAATTCTTTGGGGACTACTTACAGATTCAAAGGTGATGAACGAAATGCGGTCTTGTATTTTGAAAAGGCGTACTCGATTAACCCGGCCTTGAGGCCCAAATCATAATTCCTTTTCCAAAAACGATTGCAACTCCTCGCCACTGATGTCGGGTTTCAACTCGCCGTCGATAGCAATCGAAATGCGTCCGGTTTCTTCGGAAACTATCAATGCAATTGCATCGGTCTGTTCGGAGATACCTAAACCTGCACGATGCCTCATACCGTATTGAGCAGGTATGTCGGGATTGTCGGTAACCGGCAATACGCATCTAGCAGCTTTGATGCGGTTACCGGAAATGATTATGGCTCCGTCGTGCATCGGACTGTTCTTAAAGAAAATGCTTTCGATTAGGCGTTTCGAAACTTCTGCCTCCATTAAATCACCAGTGGATGCAAAAAATTTCAAATCCGTGTTTCTAGACAATACAATTAGTGCCCCCGTTTTAGTTTTGCCCATATTAACACAGGCTTTGACAATAGGGGAGATGTCGGTCTGATTTTCTTTACCGGTTTGAATACTCCAATTTCTGAGCTTTTGTGCGAACCTACTATTGGCTAGAAAACTGTTAGTGCCTAACATAATCAGAAATCGTCGGACCTCTTGCTGGAATACAATGATCAACGCAATTACACCAACACCGATGAATTGTCCTAACACAGCACCTATCAGACGCATCTCCAAAACATTCATACAAAACCACCAAATGAAATAAATGGATAATAGTCCAATCACGATATTCATCGCCACGCCGCCCTTAATCAGCTCGTATAGCTTATAAATCAGAAATGCAACCAACAGGATGTCAATCAGGTCAAGCAGCCTGATATCCAAAAAACCTATTTTGAAAAGATCCATTTGGTAAAATTAAGGATTTGATTGGTAACGAACTTTAAACTGAAAGCTTTAGCGGATCATGCAAAGCCTACCTTGCTCATCAAATGAAATGATGCCATCATCAACCATCTTGGTAATAGCCACAGTCCAAGAATCATCTGCAAATCCTTGGATAAGGTCTTTGAGTTGTGGGATCGACTTCGGGCCATCCAAAAGATTAGCTTTCAATTTGCCGGATATTTCACTGATTTGCAAAGCAGATGCATCCGGATTTCGACAAACATCACAGTGGCCGCAATTGCTTTTGGGTCTTTCACCGAAATAAGAAACAAGCATGCAGCTTCGACAATTTGTTTTGTTGTTGACATATGCCGACATGGCCTCGATCCGTTTTTCAAAACGGGCTTTGCGCTCATTGTACGACTTCGTGTCCAAATCGATATAGTTCGGATCTTCTCTAGGAATACAGAAAACCAATTGTGGCGAGTCCTTCCTTGGTAGGTAACGCATCAATCCCAATCTGCCCATATATTCCAACATCCGAACCACTTCTTGGAAATTATATCCGGTTCGATCAGCAATATCCGATTCGCTGATTTTAACAAAATCCTCAAAAGCACCTTCTGCTGATCGTAAAATAAACTTGATAATCCGGTCGTATGGTGGATTCGCAACCTGAAAACGATACAATTCAGAAGTATTGGTGGTAAAGTGAATCCGTGAAGGCAGATAAACCCCCTCTGAAATATTGATTAGCCCTTCATTTTCCAAAACCCGGAGAGCACTAGTTGTTTTCAACGGATGCAGATTGAAAGTATCTATAAACTTGGCTAGGTCGAAATCATAGGAAACATCCATACCTCCCCCGATCGGGACTTGCAAAAAGTTACACAGTGATTTGTAAACGGTTCTGATTTCACCGATCTCCGGGAAATTAATAGCTGTTTTACCTTTTAA
>JBKDSL010000008.1:0-17802 GCA_046340555.1 Bacteroidota bacterium | reverse complement strand
TTGACAGAGTACGCATATGACTAAGTAGACAAAAACCGCACACCATTACCCAGATTCAAGGACAGTAAAACCTTCCACACAAACATTCACGTCAGTGATATCACATATAATGCCTTCGCAAGGGAAGTAACATCCAATATCACTAATGCTCCTGACGCGCTTGAGGTTGCTGCCGCTTCAACGTATATTAAAAACCTTTTGAAGGCGAATATAGCTAGACAACTTTTCGGAGGCGAAGGATTCTATCCAATTTGGCTAATGTCGGATCCTCTCTACAAAAAAGCAATGGAGGTTATTTCCAAAGGCGGAATTTGATACAAAATCTGTTTTGTACACTATATTTGCTTTCATCAACCACGAGTCTGTAATGAATTGTGCTTATCAACATAATTGCAGATATGAAAATCAAGTGTTTACTGCCCTTTTTCAATAAGGGTGCTTACCGATTACTCACAGGGTCTATCCTTATCCCATCGGTTTTTTACTCAAGTTGCGAGAAGTCAGCTCGTGACAATCCGTCAATTTCTAAGGAGAACAAAGTTGAAGCTGCGGCTCTGTATGTCTTACGAGCCAATGGTCCCAAGCTGGTGAAAAAGCTACTGGCATCTGACTCATACAATGAATCAGCACGCCTTGAGCCTTTGAAATCCAAGGTTTCAAATCTGGTAGTTGGATATAAAACACAAAACGCAATAAGTTCCGCATCGGTTTACTATATGGATTTGAAAACCGGAGAATGGTTTGCAATAAACGGATCAGAGGGCTATACTCCTGGGAGCCTTGTAAAGCTTCCGGTTTGTATGAGTTTTTTCAAATTGTCAGAGTACAAGCCTGGAACAATGGATCGGCAGATATTCTATGACCCAAATCTACATGGTGTCCCTAGTCAGACTTTCGAAGTTGATCCCATAAAACCTGGAAAGGTATACTCAATGTCAGAACTGATACGTCGAGTACTCAAAGATTCAGATAATTACAGTACATCATTGATTAATTATCAAATCGATTATGATGCGCTTAAGTTATTATACCGCGATTTGGATCAGGCTGTTCCTGACATGCACGATATTTCATACACAACGAATGTTATGGAATATTCGCGTTTCCTACAAATCCTTTACAATGGTACTTGGCTTAATGAAACCAATTCGGAGACAGCTTTGAAATATCTATCAGAATCCTCTTTTAAGGAAGGGTTGACAAGGCTGTTGCCAGAGAACCTTGTGGTTCCAAGGAAGTTTGGAGAATATGGAATCAATGATGTTAAGCAATGGCATGAATCGGGTATAGTTTATGCTCCCGAAGGGCATTATTTGATTACAATAATGACCAAGGGGTATAATAAAGAAAAGTTAAGGCTGGTTATTGCTGAAATATCGAAAGCTGTTTTCGATGGGAGATAAAAAAAATATCAGGGCTGTTCGAGTATTCCAATTATGATTTCCGGACTGAGTGGCTTGCTGAAATATTTTTTCACCATGGGGAAAGCAACGGCCTTGTCAACATCGAATGGGTCGCTTGAAGAAGTGAGCATGAAAATTGCGGGGCGATTTTTTTTACCTTCCATGAAAGCGTCGTAATATTCAAGGAATTCAAATCCTCCCATCACTGGCATCCGGACATCCAAAAAAATAACATCAGGTTGTTGGTCGCCTAGTGACTTAAGGTATTCCAAGGCTTGCGCACCGTTTGTACTGATGGATATTTTGGATGCAAATCCGATTTCTTCCAACAAGTGTTGGGAGATATAGGTGTCAACATCATTATCGTCTACAATGTGCACCTCCTTGTATTTTGGTTCTGTGGCAGTCATGATACAATATTAGGAATAAACAAATTAAAAGTGGAACCTTCGCTAGGGGATGAGTTAACCTCTATTTTGCCACCCAATTTGTCGATTGTTTCCTTGACAATATATAGCCCCAATCCGGAACCGGTTGATAGGCTCGTGGCGCGGTAAAACATTTCGAATATCCGATTCAGGTTTTCTTTGGAAATTCCAATACCATTGTCTTGGGCAAGAATATCAACACCGTTTTCTAGGCTTCTGAATCTTAATTGCAAACTCCTTTCGGTCTTTCCCTTGTCTTGGTATTTAATCGCATTGGAAACGATGTTTGACAAAATAACTTTTATTCGTCTTTTGTCCGAGTTCATTTTAAGTCCGGGTTCAATTTCCAAATGTAGTTTGAAATCGTTGCTTCCATCCATGTAATTAAGATTTTCGCGCACTTCGTTTATCAACGATTCCAGGTTGATTGGTTCTGCGATTATCTCAGAGCGGGCGTTACGTGAGTAATCTAGGATTTCGGCTATGAAATCATCCAATTTCCGTACCGATTGTTTTACCATGCGTACTCTGTCATGTTGTTTGGTTTCTTCCGCTGGCAAATTCATTTCAATGATCCTGATCAAGCCCAAAATCGAGGTTAATGGAGCACGTAAATCGTGTGAGGTACTATAAACGAATCGGTCTAATTCTGAGTTTGTTTTTTGCAAAACCTCATTATTTCGTGTCAATTCCTTCTCTGCAATAGCAATGGCAGTCACATCGCTACCTGTTGCCAGCAGGTATTTTTCCTTGTTTGTCCCTTCATAAGGGCTGATGGTCCTAAGCACGTGCATTTCATTCGGAGTTCCTTCAAGATAGGTTTCCCTCCATTGCTGCTTTTCACCTGATGCCATCGCTGCGTGCATCATCTCTTCGCGCTTGGAAGTGAGTTCACCACCTTTGCCGGTTTTTTCAACGAAATCCCGTTCTGTTTTTCCTATCATCCACTCACGTATTTCATCCCGCTTTACAGCTTTCTTGTTCAAATACACAAAGCGTAATCCATGGTCTATGACGCCCACATCAATTGGCATACGGTCGAGCATGCATTCATAAAAGTTCTTTTGGCTTTTAACCATTTCTTCGGCATCAATTATCGAAGTCACGTCAACGCCATAGCCTATAACGTACTGGAGTTCTCCGTTTTTCATTAACGGATAAAACCTTCTGAAGGTGTGAGTTGTCTTACCATTCTCCTTCATCTGGGAATCAATGAACTCCACGGTGTCTTTTGTTTCCACTACCTTATCAAAGACCGCTCTTCTTTTGACCGCCAAATCAGTATCTCTTCCCCTCTTTTCGCAATATTCAAAGTCGTCCTTGCCAATGATCCATTTTCTGATTTCAGGGTTTTTGATGCCCATGGAGTTGACAAACAGATACCGATGATTCCTGTCGAATACAGCAACATCGGAAGGAAGATTGTTGAGGATTTCCTCGTTGAAAGTTTTTTCGCGGAGAAGAGCTTCTTCCAGTAGTTTTTTATCTGTAACGTCGTTAAAACTCCAAAGATGTCCTTTGAAATCATTGTTTTCAAAAACTGGAACGTAGTTTCTTTCCAAGATTCGGCCATCAATCAATCGGATTACATTGCCCGTTACCATTTGCTGATTTTCTCTAATTCTGATGGTCTCAGAAATCACTTGTTCAGCATCGGCGATTTTGAAGATTAGCTTTGAAGTTAAGGCTGAGCGTTCCGACTCCATCACATCATTGGGGCTTGTTCCTTGTAAGAACAAATCGCAAAAAGGCTGGTTTACCAGTTGTATGTTACCTGTTGCATCTTCAAATAGGATTCCTGTTTGATACGATGAAATCATCGAGTTAACCGCTTCCTCATTTCTGGAAGCTTGGACGACTTGGTTGTACAACTTATCAGTCAAAATCCCGATGTCGTCTTGAAGTAACATGCCTTTTTCACCCAAAAGACTCATGGCGTCTTTGATTTTGCGAACCGACTGATTTTTCAGTTTAAGCTCGTCGGTCAGCCTTTGGGTGATTTCGATGTATTCTGATTCGCTAATGCTAAAGGCTCGTTCAGCAAGTGATTTATCCTTTTCGTAGGCTAAGTATGAATCATTGATGGCTGAAAGGAAATCAACCATCTCGGGATGGTTATGAAAAGTTTCAGGAAGGTACTTCCTGATTTGACGGGTCAATAGCTTGTTATAGCTCATGGAAAGAGGTAATGGTCATGGTTTGGTTGTGGAAGTTGCACGCAAGTTCATCTTTAAGAGGCGAAATCTCCCCGTAAGAGTAAAAGCCGCTCAGTAGCGTTCCTTCACCATATAATTCTCGAACGGCTTCAACCTCTTCCTCTGTTCGAGGTCCAAGGATCAGCTTTCTACCAACACAACTGATTAATATTGCCAAATCGGGCTTAATGTTGTTTTTTCCAACGGTTTGTTGAGCCGCATCACCTGCTGCAGAAGTTAATTTGTCGAAGTTGGCTTTCATAAACCGCACCTTGGAGTCTGTTGGAATATCCCCTGCAAAGGTCATTGAGCCATCTTCCTCAGAAATGGAAAGAATGGTTCGAACCACCGGCTGTGAAAGTTCGTTGTTAATCATGGATAGTGGAAACAAGAGTGCAGATGATGGTAAGTTTCGTGCTTCATCACCTAAATATGTCTTGTATAACTCCAATGCGCTTTTGCCATCGATTTCATACAATACATTACCTATGGATTTAGTCACTTCCCGCTCGGGTCCGAATGTTTCCCAACCCCCCATTGAGCCATGAGAAACGTGAAGGCTGTTTCCATAAAACCCAATGGCTACAATCTGACCTTCTTTCGGGTGGCTGTTCAACCCCACAAGTGTTGATTTGAAATCCACTCCATCTCCGGCAAGTCCGCCTGTAACCAACACTTTACCATCTACACCTTGGTTTAGTCCTTTGATAAGTTCACTACCGTTTACACGGTTACCATCGGATAAGACGATAACGTTTACTAGGTCTTCCCTTGGTAGGGTTTTGATCAGATTCAATGCGGCCTCGTGGCTATTTGAATATTCTTCAATATTGGTCTCGGCCAACTTAAACGTTGATTTTTCAAACGCGATTGCAGTTGCCACGATGGCGTTGTCTACTACTGAATCGTTGAAGATTTCCCCGCTGGTGGTGCAGTAAACGACATCGGCATTTGGAAATTTGGAAGCAATCTGTTCGGTCTCGCTCTCATCAGAAAGCATGGATTTTGAACCGAAACAGATGACTAACTGGGCTTCGGAATCATTCACGGGTTTTGGCCCAGCAATATGTTCAATGGTGCCTTTTCGGAAGTTGTGTAGGGATGATTTCATGGGTTTATTTGTCGATTTAGCACCTTTTTACGAAGAAAATGGGGGTAAGTTACATGCAAATGTAGATAACGAACGACCATTTTGGTCGTTCAGTATCAATTGGTTTGTGAAACCGTATCGTCCGAGGAGTTATCGGATGATTGAATCTGCTCTTTTTTGAAAAGGAGGGATTGAAAGACTAAAATGAGCCCGACTCCTATGCTGATGGATGCGTCAGCAATGTTGAATACTGGCCGAAAAAAGATGAAATAGTCCCCACCCCAAAATGGGATCCAATCGGGCAGAAATCCTTTGAAGATTGGGAAATAAAACATGTCTACTACTTTTCCGTGCAGCAGGGAAGAGTAGCCACCATCAGCCGGCAGGAATTCCGCCAATCGAAAATCGCTTGCTGAGAAAATGATGCCATAGAATGCGCTATCGATTATGTTGCCGATTGCTCCAGCAAGAATCAATGACATGGACGTGATCAATAAAGGATGCGCCTTTTCAATCACCAAGCGACCTAAATACCATCCTATGCCAAAAACTGCAACTATTCTGAAAAGGCTCAGGAAAAGTTTGCCATACTCACCGGCAAACTCCAAGCCGAACGCCATGCCATTATTCTCTGTGAAATGTATGATGAACCAATCTCCGGCAATGCGATACTCCTGCCCTAGATACATATTGGTCTTGATCCAAAACTTTAACGCTTGGTCAATGAGTAGTACTGTGAGTATGATGATAAGCGGTCGGCGCATATCGTTTCGCTGGTTACCTGAAAAGCGGGAGGAATATACTGGTAAGAAAATGTCAGCTTTTGTATTGATTCAGCTTCGCCTCTATGCTTTGGGTGGTATGAGGCACAGCCCGAAGTCTTTCTTTAGGAATAAGCTTACCTGTAACCCTGCAAAGGCCGTATGTTTTGTTTTCGATACGTATCAATGCGTTTTCCAACTGCTCGATGAATTTGCGTTGACGTGCTGCCAATTGTCCCGCTTCCTCTTTAGCCAAGGTGTCTGACCCATCTTCCAAAACCTTGAAGGTGTTGGCGGTGTCATCAGTACCATGCTCATTGGAACTATTCAATTGTGATTGAAGGTTGGATAATTCGCGACGTGCATTTTCAAGCTTTTGATGAATCAATTGTTTGAACTCTTGAAGTTCGCTATCGCTGTAACGGTTTTTTTCAGCTGCCATGACTATACTTTTTTAATGGTTGCTCTTACACGAATCTGGTCTTCCAGTTCCAATTCGTCAGATTCATTATTTGGAATTTCGGACACCATAGATAACGTCGATATAAGGGTCTCATTGCAAATATAGTCCATATTACCCTCAATTGCGGGCCTTATATCAGGATGTTCGCTGATTATCAGCGATATACGATCAGTAACGTCAAAGCCTTTTTCCTTGCGAAGGTTCTGAATTCGGTTCACTAGTTCCCTGGCTAAACCTTCCTTGCGAAGTTCTGACGTGATGTCTATGTCTAACGCTACTGTGATTTTCCCCATGGTATTGACTTCCCATCCTGGAATGTCTTGAGATGAAATCTCGGCGTCTTCTGTGTCAATTTGAAAGGGTCCGTTGTCTAACTCCAATTGAAAACGACCATCATTTTCAAACAATCGGATGTCTTCTTGCGACATTTGCGTTACTTTCTCGGCAACGGCTTTCATCAAGGCTCCGGCTTTTTTACCTAGTATTTTGAAATTAGGTTTTGCCTTTTTCACAAGCATGTTGCCATCACCGGAAATGAATGCTATTTCCTTTACATTGACTTCAGCAAGAATCAAATTTTTTATTGCTTCGATTTTTTCTTTAAGTCCTGGCTCATCTACCGGAATCAGGATTTTGGATAAAGGCTGACGCACACGAATATTTACCTTTTTTCGGAGCGCCAAAGTCATAGAAGAAATTTGCTGTGCCAATTCCATTCTTTCCTCCAAAGGTTTGTCGATTTTCTTGGAATCGCTTTCCGGAAAAAGGGCAAGGTGCACAGAAGTAGTGTTTCGAAGCCTAGTAATATCATTCAGGTCGCGGTAAAGACGGTCTGCGAAAAATGGTGCAATGGGAGACATCAAAATGGCCAAATTCTCTAAGCAAGTATAGAGGGTTTGATAGGCAGCAACCTTGTCCGATGTGTAATCACCTTTCCAAAATCTTCGGCGGCACAAACGCACATACCAATTGCTCAGGTGCTCATCGGTGAAATGTTGTATGGCGCGGGCTGCCTTGGTAGGTTCATAATCGGCGTAACAGGAATCAACCTCCTCGATGAGGGAGTTCAGCTCCGATATGATCCAACGGTCGATTTCCGGCCTTTCAGAGAGCGGTATTTCCGCTTCGCTAAATTTGAATCCATCAATATTCGCATATAGTGCGAAAAAAGAATACGTATTGTGTAAGGTGCCGAAGAATTTCCTTTGAACGTCTATGATGCCCTCTTCATTGAAGCGGAGGTTATCCCATGGCTGAGCATTGGAAATCATGTACCATCTAGTACTGTCGGCACCGTATTTGGCAATGGTTTCGAAAGGATCAACGGCATTGCCCAAGCGTTTCGACATCTTGTTGCCATTCTTATCCAATACCAGGCCGTTTGAGACTACATTTTTAAAAGCAACACTATCGAACAGCATCACTGCAATTGCATGAAGTGTAAAGAACCATCCGCGTGTTTGATCAACACCCTCTGCAATGAAGTCTGCAGGGAATGATTTTTCAAATTCCTCCAGGTTTTCGAAAGGATAGTGCCATTGTGCATAGGGCATGGCACCAGAATCGAACCATACGTCGATAAGGTCCGGCTCCCTGTATAACTTCTTGCCCGAATCAGATATCAAAATGATCTCATCAACAAAAGGCCGGTGCAAATCGAAAGCAGGGTCATCCGGATTGAAACGGTTTTCTATGCCTGCGGCCTTGGCCTTGGATAGTTCGATTTTGAGTTCTGAAACAGAACCGATGCAAACCTGTTCGCTGCGGTCTTCACTCGACCAAACAGGTAACGGTATCCCCCAAAATCGGGAGCGGCTTAGGTTCCAATCCACCAAGTTCTCCAGCCAATTTCCGAATCTACCGGTACCAGTCGATTCGGGTTTCCAATTGATGGTCTTGTTTAACTCGATTAGTTGCTCTTTGCATGCTGTGGTTTTGATGAACCACGAGTCGAGCGGGTAATACAAAACCGGTTTATCGGTGCGCCAACAATGAGGGTAGGAGTGCTCGTACTTCTCAACCTTGAAGGCTTTGTTTTCCGTTTTAAGCTTGATGGCAATCCGTTCGTCGACATTCAGATATTTGTCGCGACCTTGCTTCACTCGTTCCGATTCTTTTTCACTTTCACTCAAATAGCCTTCCTTCACATATTCACCAGCGAAGTCTGTTATTTCCTTCACAAACTTACCTTGTCTATCAACAATCGGGGAAGGTTGTCCTGATTCATCATGTACCAAAATGGAACTGATGCCATGGTCTTTGCAGACGCGGAAATCATCGGAACCGAAAACCGAGGCGGTGTGAACGATTCCAGTTCCATCAGCTGTGGTAACAAAGTCACCGGGAATCACCGTAAATGCTTTGCCTTCGGGTCGAACGTAAGGCAAAAGCTGCTCATAGTTGATGCCAAGTAGTTGCGAGCCTTTGAACTCGGCAAGAACTGACCAAGGCAGAACCTTATCTCCTGGCTTGTAATCGTTATCGAACTGCTCTTTGCCTTTTTCTTGGAAAAACTTAGTCAAAAGGTCTGTTGCAAGTATGACGTTTACTGCTGAGCCTGTATAGGGATTGAATGTTTTTACAAGTGAGTAGGCAATCTGCTCGCCGACGGCCAAGGCACAGTTGCCTGGCAAGGTCCAAGGTGTTGTAGTCCATGCCAAGAAGAAAACATCTCCATGACAACTATCGAACAAGAAATTTGAAATCTGCTCTTGCTTCACTTTGAATTGAGCAACCACGGATGTATCCTTCACCATCCTGTAAGCGCCTGGCTGGTTCAATTCATGTGAGCTGAGTCCTGTTCCCGCGGCAGGTGAATAGGGCTGAATGGTGTAGCCTTTGTATAAAAGCCCTTTTTCGAAAAGCCTTTTCAGCAAATGCCATACGGTTTCGATATAGTTGTTATCGAAAGTGATGTATGGATGTTGTAGATCAACCCAATAACCCATTTTACAAGTGAGGTCGTCCCAAACTTCCTTGTACTTCATCACTTCTCTTCGGCAGGCTTGGTTGTATTCCTCGATGGAGATTTTCTTTCCAATGTCTTCTTTGGTAATGCCAAGTGTTTTCTCGACACCCAGCTCGATTGGAAGGCCGTGGGTGTCCCATCCGCCTTTGCGCTTTACTTGGTATCCTTTGAGTGTTTTATATCGGCAGAAAATATCCTTGATCGAGCGAGCCATCACATGGTGAATGCCAGGCAGTCCGTTCGCAGAAGGAGGACCTTCATAAAAATTAAAAACCGGATGACCTGCACGTGTGGAGATGCTGGCTTCAAAGACCTTCTCTTGTTGCCATTTTTCCAGGATCTCCTGGTCGATAGCGGGTAGGTCAAGTTTCTTATGCTCAGGATATTTCATGATTCAAAACAAGATGCGAATTTAGCAAAAAGCTAGGAAGTAAAGCACTAGTCACTGGGCTGAAAACCAATAAGACAAGATATGGATTTCCTTAGGGGAATTATCCTTTTTTAGGTCCTGGACCCTTTTCAAATTTTGCGACTACAATCGGACTGAAGAATAGTATCAAAGTCATCGCACTGAAAAGCATGTCTGCATTATGGTCTGTTAAAACTTTTGCCATGCCCGACTCAGGCCATAAGTGTTCCACAACGGAAAGCGAAAGCTTAAGCCCCAAAACCGTTACCACAATGAATGCGGATGTTTGTAAGTATGGATATTTTTCAATCAATTTCACAAAACCTTGTGCCACATAACGCATAGAGAGTATGCCGATGAAAACACCGATGCAAACCAGCCAAATATTGTCTGTAAACGCCACCGCAGCGAAAACATTGTCGATGGAGAATGCAAGATCCATCAACTCTACCAAGATAACAGTTGACCAAAACGGACTGATGATGCTCGTGAGCCATTTGTAAAGTGGCCGCTCGGATTTGTTAAGTACATCATCTTCTTTTTGTGGGGTGTATTTGGTGTAAAAATATTTCAGCCCGAGTATCAGCAGGTATAATCCTCCCAATGGTTTTAGCCACCAGATGGAGATAAGCCAAGATGCTGTAATTAGCGCAAGTCCACGGAACACATATGCTCCAATGATACCATATCGAAGTGCTCGTCGCCTCTCTTTTTCGGGTAAATCCATGACCATGGTGGCCAGCACGGCAGCATTGTCAATCGAAAGTAGGGTCTCGATTAGGATCAGGTTGCCAATTACCGCTAGTGCGAAAAGTGGATCTTGGAATATCTCGTTAAACATGTCGCGAAAGTAGGTAAAAGCGAATCAATGGATAATACTTGTACCAACGTGAAAAACCAAGTTTTATCCGATTAGGTTAGGATTCATGTTATCATTAAATTGATAGGGTGAATTAAAAACCAGCGCATCAATTCGGTCTAATTATTTGAAAATCAATTCTCTAATAATCTAATATAAGATTGTTTATTGACATTGAGGGTCTTAAATGCTATTTTGGTTGACTGTATTAATTGTTAATTCAAAAATGCATCCAATCATGAATAAATCATTAATCGTATTGGCATTATTGTTAATGCCATTAGGTTTTCTTTCCGCTCAAGACAACCAAACCAAGGTCAAGGGCTTGGTTCCTTCACAAGTGCTAAAGCATCTTGACGACCAAGTTTCATTCGCGGAACGGGAATTATTTGCCATCTCCACTGAACCGACACCTGCTGCATTACGTGCATCATCATTGCAGCATCAATTATTGGATTTCAATACCCAAAGGAGTTTAGGAATAAACAATGCATTCCCGGAATTTTTCGGCACCACCATCCCATCACCCAATGGTTCATTTCGATTATTGATGTATAGGGTTGACATTGGATCCAACGGGTTTCAAGTATTGACCAGCAGCGGTACGCGTGTCAACGCCAACAGTGGTATTGGGCACTACCGAGGAATTGTTGAGGGTGATTATCGCTCTGTGGTGAGCATGACCATCACCGAAAACGATGTTATGGCCATCATCAGTAATGACCAGGGGAATTTTGTCATCGGGAAATTGGCTGGTGATGCGTTGGGTAGACATGTTATTTACAATGACATGGAGATAGCGGGACAACACTCATACTCTTGCGGAACCAACACTGACATATTGGCAAATCCTTTGCCCGAATCGGCAATGAGGCTAGATCCAGTTCCACCTGGCACCCTCACCACCAAGTGTGTGGATTGGTATTATGAAACCGACTATGATATTTTCGTTGGTAAAGGAAGTGTTGGTGCGGTGAACACTTACATACAAGGGATGTTCAACCAGGTGGCAACATTGTACAACAATGATGGCATTTCCGTTACACTTCAAACATTGTTTATCTGGGATACCACGGACCCATATACAGGAACCACCACTTCCAACTTTCTTAACCAGTTCGGGGCATATCGCACTTCTTTTGCTGGTGATTTAGCCATGTTGATCGGTTATAACGGTGGAGGTGGAGTAGCTTACGTGAACGGACTTTGCTCCACATCCAATCAGTACAAAATGGGATACAGTGCCATCCAATCAACTTATCAAAATGTACCAACCTATTCATGGACCGTTGAAGTTGTCACTCATGAAGGGGGCCATTTGTTGGGTTCTCGTCATACGCATGACTGTGTATGGAATGGAAACAACACCCGAATTGATGGATGTGGTGCAGCTGCTGGATACAATTCGGGTTCATGTGCTGCAGGCCCAATTCCAGCCAGCGGAACGATCATGAGTTATTGCCATTTGGTAGGTGGTGTGGGCATAAACTTCAATAACGGCTTTGGTCCTCAGCCCACCTCAGTCATGGTGAATGCCATTAACAATGCCGCCTGCTTGTCATCATGTGTGAGTTGTCCCACCCCTGCAACGCCAGGTGCCATCACCATTGGTGGCGGTAGCAATTTGATTTGTCCCGGTAACACCAGAACATTCAGTGTAGCATCGGTGACAGGAGCCACATCTTACAATTGGGTTGTGCCAACCGGAGCAACCATTTCGTCTGGACAAGGCACCAATTCCATTTCAGTTTCATTCGGTAGTACCTTCCCCACATCGGGCAATATCACCGTTGCTGCCGTTAATTCCTGTGGTTCCAGCGGAAATGCATCTACAACTGTTAGCAGGAACGTCCCTGCCGCACCATCGGTGATAGCAGGTCCGACCACAGGTGCCTGTTCGGTTTCAGGTGTTCCCTATAGTGTAACTCAAGACAGTACCATAACCTCGTACAACTGGTCTTTTTCATCAACAAACGGTTCTGTAACATCAGGTCAAGGCACGAGTGCAATTACCTCATCCTTCACTACCGGCACCACTGCTTTGACCTTGTCTGTTACGGCCACCAACGCTTGTGGAACGAGCGCAGCCCGCACTTTGTCCATTTCCAGATTGCCCGCCGTACCAGGACCGATAACTGGTACCGCAACACCCTGTAGGAACCAGCAAGGGGTTCCATACAGTATCGCACCCGTATTTAGTGCCACTTCCTACCGATGGACTGTTCCCTCTGGCGCACGTATCGTAGCTGGCGGAGTCACATCCAGCAGTACCGCATTGGTTACAAGCTTCACCAATGTACTGGTGAATTTCAAAACATCTTCAGGAAGTGTTAGTGTTCGTGCCAACAATGCTTGCGGCTCAAGCGCTTACCGTAGTTTGGCCATCATGTTTCCTTGTAGGGATGACGGCACAATTGCGAGTGCAACAGATGAATTGATGGTGAATCCGAATATCGTTTTCGACCTTCTTCAACTGCAGTTCAAATCTTCCAACGAGTCTCAAGTCAGGATCACGCTCATGGATATCAGTGGCAGGATTGTTTCTGTTTCCAATGGAGATGTGTCCGCTGGAGATAGTCAATTGGGAATTGATGTGTCATCATTACCACAAGGGATTTACTCCGTACAAGCAGAGTTCAATGGAGTTGTGAAGTCAACTCGATTCATCAAACGATAACAAACACGGTTTTGTCAAAACAACAAAGGGGTCCGCAAGCAGCGAGTCCCCTTTGTTGTTACAGGATGGATTCAATCCTTATCAAAAAAATATTTTATAAACCTTTCAGCAATTCATTTAAGCCACCAGAATATCCTACGCCTTGATCAACTTTGACTTGGCTCAGTTTCTTGTGTTCGACCAAAGACCATAAAATCATCTCCTGCAACAATGCCTTGTCTCCTGGATTCTTAACGGGGTGGTGTTTGTCAACAAGTTTGGAAAGAGATGATATTTTATTCAATTGCAACTGGTACGACTTATCGTCCATGTTTTCGGTCAACTCGAAATCATCTTCATTGTTTACAAACCATTCTACGGTTTCGTGGTATGGACCAGTGGCATCTTGCTTTTGCAGCTTGGGTATCTTCGGGAAAACTGCCTCGAAGGTCGATTTGATGGCTTGTCGGATCAAGTGTTCAGCAACGAATCGCGCTCCCTCTTGTTCGCCCTCGTAAGCAATCTCCATCTTCCCCGTAAGGGCCGGAATAATGGCGAGGAAATCACTGAGACGGATAGATGTCTGTTTCAATCCGTATCTCAAAGCACGCAATTCGGCAGCGCTGATCAGGTTTTCCATCGCTGATATGCTCATGCGTGCACTTACTCCACTCTTCACATCAACATATTCGCTTTGGCGGGCTTCGAAGGCGATTTGCTCAATCAAAATTGTTGCCAGGGTGGGAATATGAATGTGTTCCTGTTTCTCTGTACGGATTTCCTGAGAGGTGATTTTGGCAGCTATTTCAACCGAATCCGGGTAGTGGGTCAGTATCTGTGACCCGATTCGGTCTTTTAGAGGAGTTACGATGCTTCCGCGATTGGTATAGTCCTCCGGATTTGCGGTAAATACAAATTGCATATCCAATGGGAATCTCAATTTGAAGCCACGGATTTGGATGTCTCCTTCTTGTAGGATATTGAACAGTGCCACTTGAATCCGCGCTTGCAGGTCGGGCAACTCATTAATCACGAAAATACAACGGTTGGCGCGGGGAATCATACCGAAGTGTATTACGCGCTCATCGGCATAAGATAACTTCATGTTCGCTGCCTTGATGGGGTCCACGTCTCCGATGAGGTCAGCAACTGTAACATCTGGTGTTGCGAGTTTTTCCACAAAACGATCATTGCGATGAACCCAGGCGATAGGAGTTGCATCACCCATGTTGGCAATAGTATCTTTCGCATACCTCGATAAGGGATTGAACGGATCGTCATTGACTTCTGAGCCCGCTACAATAGGCATCCATTCATCCAACAGGTTCACCATCATTCTTGCAATACGTGTCTTGGCTTGTCCGCGTAAGCCAAGCAAGTTGATGTTGTGTTTTGATAGGATGGCGCGCTGCAATTCAGGAATAACAGTGTCTTCATAACCATGAATACCCTCGAAAGGATTGTCGCCTTTTTTTAATCCAGCGATAAGGTTCCTTCTCAGTTCCTCCTTGATTCCTTCATTGGCATGTGGGGCAACATGTTTTTTTAACTCCCCAAGGGTTTTGATTTCAGTAGGCTGCATGGTATAGGTTCTATTGTAAGTTTTTCAAAGGGATTTTCTTTTTCGGCTTTTGCGGTAGTCTTCATAAATCATTTGACCTAATCCTTTTAATCCGGCAAAGTAGGCCTTTCCTTGATTGGCTTCTGTGAAGTTGCTCACGAACTGTTGCAGGAAGGGATCACGGGCAATCATAAAGGTGGTGATGGGTATGTGCAGTTTGCGCGCTTGCATGGCCTCGGCATAGCATCGATCTACTATGGATTGATCCAATCCGTTGGAGTTGAAGTAGTAGGTCCCGTCACGGTTACGAAGGCAGCTGGGTTTGCCATCCGTTATCATGAATATCTGCTTGTTGGTGTTTCTTTTCCTTCGAAGAATATCCATCGCCAGCTGAAGACCTGCAACGGTATTGGTGTGATACGGTCCCACCTGCAGGTAGGGGAGTTCTTTCAATGTCACCGGCCAGGCGTCGTTGCCGAAAACAATGATGTCCAGGGTATCCTTGGGATATCTTGTTCGGATGAGCTCCGCCAAAGCCATGGCCACCTTTTTAGCAGGTGTGATTCGATCTTCGCCATAGAGGATCATGCTGTGGCTGATGTCGATCATGAGTACGGTGCTCATTTGCGACTTATGGAACGTGTCCTCCACTACCAAGTCCTGTTCGCTGATTTGAAATTCATCAATACCATTTGCGATTTGGGCTTTTCGCAGACTTTCGGGCATGTTAATCTGTTCCAGGGAGTCGCCAAAGCGAAAATCCCGGAGCTCCCCGGTATGTTCATCGCCAGAACCCGTGTATGAGGTTTGGTGGTTTCCCGAACCGGCACGCTTCAGGTTTTTGAAGATTTGGTCAAGGGCTGATTGACGGATCACCTGCTCCATTTTGGAAGTTAGGGCTCCGCCGGAGCCAGGCTCGGTTCCTTCCTCGCGGATATATCCACGCTTTTTCAGATCCTCTATGAAATCGTCAATGGTATACGCCTCATTGGTCAATTCATATTCCTTATCCAACTCACGCAACCAATCGATGGCCTCGTCGAAGTCGCCCGAGGTATGTACGATTAGCTCTTTGAATATGCCGAACAGCTTGTCGAACGGAGATTCGTCAGCCGCTTCGTATGGAATGAACTTATAACCAGTGCGCATGCTTTGATATAACAAATTTCAACCCTAAAGTTTTAAAGTTAATCAAAAAACATAGGTTTTAGTTGGCGCTTCAATCAATTCAAGCTCATCGAATCAGGAATTTTACCAGGACTGTCCTTGTTTATAGGGTCTATCCATGATTGGGTAGGAGGGTGGTCGTCTAACTCGGAGCATGCCAGGGTTTTCACGCCATTGATCCAAGCGATCCATGCGCCACAATTTCGTAAGGAGTAAACCTCATCTCCATACCGGGTTTTAAAGATGATTGTTGTCGTATCGGGAAACCTTTTCTTCAGTTCCATTTTACGCGCATTAGTGTATGCTGCAACATACCAACCAAATCCCCTATGATTGGTTGCACTGTTATGTGCATCTACTAGTTCTTGGTCAGTCATCTCACTGAACCTCTTCTCACAGCACTCTCTAAACTTACGAAGGCTCTCATTGAATTCATGATTTTTCATTTCATATCTTTTTTAGCTATTTTCAGTATGATTTAGGTCATTCGCTCTGACCAAGGTTGGTCTGCCATTAATATCCTCAATTTTTATGGGGATGGTGAAGGCGCATCCTGTGATGTTTCCTCTATCATTTCGACGATTGATCAGTTCGCAATCGATACCACGTTGGTAAAGTTCTTGATGGATGATCTTTACAGCCAACGTGGCGCTTGGAGGAATTGTTTCGAATGGCATCGCCCCTACTTGATTGAATGTGTCTAAGAGTTCCTGGTTTGTTTGCAAGGCATACTTTTTCTTCATATCAAACTCTTTCTGAGCACTTGTTCTGCGGTCGATCTCCGATTCATCCAATCGAATTTCCTCATCCGATTGTAATGCCTCTATGATTTGTGCATCCAGTTGCTCCCATGGGAATTCCTCTCGACCGAAATGTCCACCCGAAGCCGTTGCAAAAAATATAGGCTTTTTCAACCCGAGTTTTTCTATGATTTGGGATGGACGCAAGTCGAAGATGCGTTGACACGCTTTCGATACGCGGCTTTCTGCATAAATGGATGTATCATGCAGGTCGATATCAATGGAAAGGGGTGACTCAATGGCAATCCCGTAACTCAGTTGTACGGTACATTTGGAGGCCAATCCGGATGCAACGATGTGTTTAGCGACAAATCGCGCCATGTAAGCGGCTGATCTATCTACTTTGCTCGCATCTTTTCCTGAGAATGCGCCTCCACCATGTGGACTTGCGCTCCCATAGGAGTCTACGATGATTTTACGACCGGTAAGGCCTGTATCACCATGTGGTCCTCCAACCATAAAGCTTCCCGAGGGATTGATCAGGATCATAGCATTTCCGGTTCCAAAGTGTTTTTCAAGCACAGGGCTTACTACCTGCTTTTCTATGATATCTCTCAATCGATTTTTGTCGATGCTTTCGTCATGTTGGGTAGAAACAATCACTACATGGGCTGCTCTTGGTTTGCCGAATTCATAACGTACTGTAACTTGAGATTTGGCATCCGGCCTTAGAAACGGCATTTCGCCGGATTTTCTTTTCTTGGCAAGTACATTCAGGATTTCATGACTGATGGTGATGGCCAGTGGCATCAATTGAGGAGTTTCATCACAAGCAAAACCGAACATCACGCCTTGGTCGCCAGCGCCACCTTGCGCAACACTGGATGAAATTTCGGGGCTCTGGGTGTGTGTCAAGTCGATATAGGTAGCGGTTTCGCAATTGAAACCGACCGCTTCCGATGTGTAACCGGTCTGCCGTAGTACATTGCGTGCGATTTCAATCAAGGGCTTTTCAGGCTTGGCTGAAGAGGATATTTCACCTGCAATGATTACTTTGCCTGTGGTGATCAATGTTTCGCATGCTACTTTGGCATTTGGGTCT
>JBKDSL010000007.1:0-7104 GCA_046340555.1 Bacteroidota bacterium | reverse complement strand
GTCCTGTGTCCGGTATCTGTAACGCTTCCAACGTCAACTACTCGTTGGGAACTTCAAATGCCAACTCCTACAACTGGATCGTGACTGCCGGTGTGACCATCTCCGTTCCTTCCAACCTAAACGCCGTCAACCTCAACTTCGGCGCTGGATTCACCGGTGGTACCATCACCGTGGAGGCCTTCTACGATTGCGGTAGCGCTACCTCTTCCATCACGGTGGACGGTGCGCCTGACGCTCCTTCGCTCACGCCTGCGGTCATCTGCCCAGAGGCCAGCGAACTGTACACCGCCTCTTCTACCGGTGCCACTTCCTACAACTGGACCCTGTCGGGTGATGACTACTCCGCTTGCACCAACCCGCCTACTAGCAGCCAGTACTTCGTGATCTGGAGCGTAAGCGGTGGTACATTGTCGGTGACCGCCACCAACTCCTGCGGTACTTCATCTGCAACAGCCATCAGCGGTTCTTCTTGCCGAAACGAGGTAGGTGGATTCGATTCCAAAGTGTATCCCAACCCAACCAACGGAAAGCTATTCGTAGAGTTCCGTGCACTGGTGGCCGGTGAGCACAACATCTTCGTAACAGACCTTTCCGGTAGGATCGTATTCACCACGGCCATCGATGCCAACGTGGGTACCAACCTCCAGGAGATCGACCTCAGTGGCGCCAATGCAGGACTTTACATGGTTCATGTGAAGGATCCAAAGGGAACCATCTCGGTGAACAAGGTGGGAATGGAATAATCCTCGAAACCTATTGAAATGAGAAAGGCTCTGCGAAAGCAGGGCCTTTTTTATTGCAGATGAACCCCGCAGTGTGCGCAGCTCTACTGCAGGGGACGATGGAAGATTTACGATTGAACCCTGCAGCGTGCGAAGCTCTACTGCAGGGGGACTATTAAACCCCGCAGTGTGCGCAGCTCTACTGCGGGGGACGATTGATTTTATCAGTAACAGTAACGAATCCGCGCCAATCAGTAAAATCTGTTCAATCCGTGTTCTAATTATATGGTATCGCGGAAAATCACGGATTCAATCGGTTTCAGAAACTAATCCGCGCAAATACGTGTTCTTATTCGAAGGCAAATGTTAAGCGACGAACACCCTTAATTCCTATACACCTAAATAACAGAGTTTTATAAATATCATGAGCCAATAGCCATATAAATTAGATTTTTAGCAACAAAACACTGGATTTCAGAGTATAAATTGCCTATCTTGGCAAATCGGATACGTGCAAATATGAGGCTACAACTACTTGTAGGATTCTTAAGGCCATTTTCATTTTTAAGCAGTCAACGGATTGTTGGTAGCCTAATAATGATTTGCATTTGCATTATCAGCCTCAACTCTTATTCTCAAACGTCCATTGCATCGGGATCCTGGACCACTGCGTCTATTTGGTCGACCGGTGTAGTGCCTGCTGCAGGTGCGAATGTGATTATTGCAACAGGACACACGGTCAGTGTAAATACAAACACAGCAGTATTGGGCAATGTGACGGTTCAAACAGGTGCCGTGTTGACCGTGAATGCCGCAGTAGGCAGCACGCTCTCGTACGCAGGTGATATGATCGTAGCAGGTCGACTGAACAATTTCGGTGGTATTGATCAGACGAGCACAAACCAGCTCAAGTCTTTTCAGCTGACCGGAACAGGAACCTACGAGCACAATCCAATTAACAACACAGCACAAGACGAGCGAATTTTTTCGAGAAGTAATGAGACCTTCTCTTCCACATCGACTTTGATCATCAAAAAATGGTTTGACTTGAACCTGCCATTGGGTGATGCGACCCGCGTAAATGGAAATTTCGGAAATGTGATATTGAACACGGCTGACTTGGTGAATTGGGAACAGTACGATGATTTCATGAATTCCACTACGGGTTTGCAACGTGTTTTTGGAAAACTCACCGTTTCATCAGGCATCATACGTATGTGTGATGGATCATCCGGAGGTACCGGATCGAATTACATGGAGTTTGAAGATGTGGAAATCAACGGAACCGGAAGCATCATTTTCGCAGCGGGTCAACCCAGGGCTTTCACACTTGTAACAAACAATTTCACTGACATCAGTACATCCAACAATACAACGGTGGTGATGGACTCGGTTTACAACATTTTCAACTGGACAGTCAATGGCAATCTGGTGCTTGGTCATAATTTCAGAGGAATGAGAGGCGTTTTCTACAACTCCAGTGCTTCGGTTTATATGACGTTGAATGTAAATGGAAACATGACCATTCAAGGGAATACGCTTACGGATATCCGTCTGGTAAGTGGCGTGAATGCACCGCTTACGGTGAATGTTACAGGAATAACAACCATTGGAAACACCTCCGTTGCGGGTGCACCTGCTGTGGTAAGGTTTGTGGATGGATGCTCGGGGAACTTCACCTTCAATACACTTGACTTGATTATATCTGGAGGCGTTGACAACACCTTCATGGGAGGAAATGCACTGATACCGGCTTATACCGGTCAGCCAAGCGTAACCATCAACCGCGATTTGATAGTCAATGGAACTTCGAACACTACCTTCCTAAACGGCTCTACCAACACTAAAAAACTCCGTTTACGTGTGGTGGATGATTTTGTTGTGACGGGTGCCAATTCAAACATCACCTTGGCCAGATCCAAAGGCGACCTCACCTTGGCTGTTGGTGATTCACTATTCATGAGTGCAGGTAAGTTCATTGGTCAGTTTGACACGCTTAACACTTCTATTGACTCGGTAGTTACCGGATCATACTACTTTACCAACCCTGGAACATCGGATTATTTCAGGATGAACTACGGAAGTGGTGCTACCTTTTTCCGCAGCAACGGAGCATTCAATCTATCAACTGCTTCGAATGGTGCTGGATTCGGTTTTACCGGCGTATTCTCAGGCAGTGGCAACATGAACTTCTATGTTGGTGGAATTTACACCCAAACCAATGGAAGGCTGTCTGCCATTTACAACAACAGACCCACCATTGTAACAGGTAATCTCACATTCACTGTAGCCACTAATTTCAACTTAAGCGGATCCAACACATTCTTCAGGGGTATCGACAACCGGGTAACCGACAATTCAGGTATTGTAAATTTCAACGTTGGTAACTTCAATTACGGCGGCGGGAACTTCGCAGGGTATTACTCGGTCCACACCGCTGGACTCACATCCACTTTCACTGCCTCCGGTCTGATGCAGATCACCTTTGCAAACGCAACAACAGACACTTGTGCATTCATCGGACTTGCTCAAGGAGCTGTTGCCATCAGCACCATGAAATTGAATTTGAATGTGGGTGGTAACTTCGTTATCACTGGTCCTGCCGGACTCTTCATCAGTAACATGGCCAAGGGAAGGGAAACGATTAACATTACAGGTAGTGCCAACATTTCAGGAGGAAAAAATTTCTTCGGTGCCCTTTCCACCAACTCACTCACCGCCCACTTCGTTGACCTGAATATAGGCACAGACATACAGGTCTTCGGGGGAATAACGGCTCTCTCCGGAGGTAATGACACCGTTGATGTATCCATTGGCGGTAACATGAGCATGTCTCTTGGTGAGTTGGCCATACAATATGGAAACAAATATGCAGTCATGAATGTCCTTGGTGGATTTAACATGACGGGAGGAACCTTTTTCCTTCACAAAAACGCAACGGAGATTTCATTGGAGCAGGTGGATCTGTTCATCAACTCCGACAATAACGCCATTGGCGACTTTAGCCATACCGGAGGTACCATCAATTTTGAAAACAATGCCACCAGCAGTAAGCAAAATTTCCTTGTCGTAAACAGTCCAAACATCACCTATGGCGGAACTGGTATCATGACCAGTGCGAACCCTGGCACAGGAGCTGTTTCCGGTAAGATTCGTTACGGAAGAAGTGGCATTTCCAATTTCACCCGCTCAGCTACCACACATTCATTGCAGCAAATACAGCAGGAGATAGCATCCGGATGCACGCTTACCGTTATTTCCGGAAACCTCCAAATCGCGTCCTTGTCGAATATATCCATCGACCGATTACAAGTACTTACAGGCTCTGTATTGGACTTACAAGGCAATCAGGTTTTCTCGAATGGATTACAAATCAATTCAGGAATCCAGATATCCGGTCGCTTGAGGACTTCTCGAGTACAGGGAATGTACAACGGAACCAACACCGGTGCTATCAACGCCACCTCAGGTGCCAATGCCACCGGTATGAATTTCCTGCTTTTAAGCAACAGCACCATCGAATATTACGGCTCCGATAACCAGATTGTGACAGGATCCGGAGTTGGCATTGCAACAACTGCAGCACAGAAGTATTACAACCTTGACATCAATTTCCAAGGAACACCCAATTCTGAATTTGCCTTCCCTACAGATTTTCCTACTGGTCGATCGGTTTTCGTTCGCAATAAATTAAATCTTGTTGCCGGTGAATTAAATTTGGATAGCGACCGAAATCCTGGCAATGGTGGAGGAAGGAGTATCATCATAGAAAGGGATTCATTAACTGCCATAGCACGTGTAAACGGCTATATCAGAAGCGAAGTATACGATTCATCCGCCAGCATTTTATGGCGAGTAAATTCCAGATTAGGCTCAAGGGTAATTCCATTCGGAATCAGTAGTACTGAATATATCCCATTCACATTCAATATGACTGGTGGTACATGCGATACATTGATTATGTCGACCTACCGAACCCCTACAAACAACAACTTGCCGCTTCCTCCAGGAATACCGAACGTGAACAGCTTGGCAGGCTCGGACAATAGTTTGAACACAGTTGACCGCTTCTGGTATTTGAAAACTATCGGTTCAAATGTTGTAGCCGATATGACGTTTACCTGTACTGCCTCAGAATTAGGAACCATTGCCAATCCACGTGCGCAATGTTACGTACCACCGAACTTGGGCTGGTCTTATCCTATTATTGGAACACAATCAACGCTTACAAATGGAACCTTTGTGCAAGCCGCCAACTACATGCCACAGAACTGGTGGACACTTGCAGGCCAGCTTTCTCCCTTGCCAATAGAGTTGATGAGTTTCAATGCCAATTGTGAATCGGGTAATGTGGTTCTTTCTTGGACAACCGCTACTGAAAAAAATAACGATTACTTCACACTTCTAAGAAGTATTGACGGTGTGAATTTCGAATCCATCGGAACAGTTGCAGGTGCTGGCAATTCCACAAGCGCTAATTCCTATGATTTCATAGACAGAAATAGTAATGGCCTTTCTTATTACTACAAATTATCACAAACCGACTATGATGGTACCGAGTCTACATTCGGACCAATCCGCTCGACCCCTTGCAGTTCAAGTGGCACTTTAACTGCCAACGCTTATCAAACCGGTCAGGATGAGATATCCGTATTGATCGGCAACCCTGAGGAGTCACAGGTATCAGTAATGCTTTTCAACTTGGATGGTAAACTGATTTTGTCGCATCACCAAGCCTATGCCCAAGGTGAACACCTGGTTAGAATGAACACTTCCAGCCTTGCAACCGGAATTTATTTGGTTCGAGTACAATCAGGACAAGAGACCGTATCGGTTAAAACCGCTTTGCGCACCTTGCGTTGATTTTTTTCTTTTCTCCGTAGCGAGAACCTTTTAAATTTACATTCGTAAAAACATCCTTGTCCACCATTTTGGATACAAAAACACGCTAAATGAAATCCATTTTCACTCTACGACCAATCAAAGCGGCTCAAGTCATTGCATTGACCTCAATTCTATTTCACTTCAACCCAAGCCAAGCCCAATGGAACCAGCTTTCGGGTTTATTTGGAGAGCCGGTTTATAATGTGGCTGCTACAAACAGCAAAATGTTTGCGATGACTTCAGCAGGTGTTTCAAGTTCACCAATAGCCACGCCCAGTTGGTCGATTGTGCCACCTCTATACCTCACAAACGTTGTTGAGAACCTGAGCGCGTCTGGCGATTCTATTGTAGCATATGCCACACCTGATAGTTATTTCAGCACCAACAACGGTACAACTTGGAGTACCGTGCCAAATGGTCCTGCAGGGGTATTTTCCGGCAACATGGTTGCAGGAGCTGGAAAGTTGTTCGTAACGACTTTCGGCGACTATCTTTATTATTCGGTGAATGGTGGAGGAGCATGGAACCAAATTACCACGGGTTTTACTTCAGCCAACATCAACAGTATTTCCATCGATGGTTTCAAGATATTGCTTGGAACCGACTACGGAGTTTTTATTTCCACCAATTGCGGTGGAAGTTTTTCTTCCGCAGGTTTGCAAAATGAATTCATCAATGTAGTTCATATAAGTGGCAATTATCTCTTTGCTTATGGTCCGAGCGGCTTGAAACAATCAACCAACTCCGGTGCGAGTTGGATTCCATTCGATCCCGCCATCCCCTATTCAGATGTCACCGAATTCTTGGTAAGCGGCAACAAGGTCTTCGCAACCACATCCGGAATATTGATGTCATCAAACGTTAATGCTGCCACTTGGTCGCAAACGGTGTTCAATACACCCATCGATTTCAATTATAGCATTTGCAAATCAGGAAGTGAAATATTAGTGGGTTCCAACCGCGGGGTTTTCGGTAGTACCGACAATGGAATCACCTGGAATGCCAAGACCAACGGCCTGCAGGTTCAAAATGTAAACGGCATTGCTACAACAGGAACTGACACCGTTTTCGCAGGAGCATCCATTTATGGCGTTTCTAAATTCAGCAATGGAAACTGGAGTTATTCAGGTCTTGCTCAGCTCAACAGTAATCATTTGAAGTCTCGCGGCAACGAAGTATACTCGGCATCTGATTTTGGAATCCATAAAACTGTGGATGGCGGCAACACTTGGCAATTCATCAACAATGTTGGACCTAACCCTGTCACAGGATTTTGCCAACGCGTGGAAGTAAAAGACACACTTGTTTTGGGAGCCTGCCTGCAATCGGGTGTGTTGAGGTCGGGTAACAGTGGTTCGACGTGGAGCTTCTCCAACAATGGCATGCCTTCGGCACAAGTGAGCTGTGTAACTGTTTCTGGTTCCAATATTGTAGTAGGAACTTTTAATGAAGGTTTGTACACTTCCACCGACGCCGGATTCAATTGGACGCAAACGGG
>JBKDSL010000006.1:0-94739 GCA_046340555.1 Bacteroidota bacterium | reverse complement strand
CAAAGATGAATTCGACGGCATGGAAAAGCGGTTGCGAAATGAAAACATCCAAATCATTTGCTTCAACGACATACCTAAGGCAAACACCCCCGACGCTATTTTCCCCAATAACTGGATTTCATTACAACACGACGGCCGCGCGGTTTTATATCCCATGGCAACACCAAACCGACGCGCTGAGCGGAGACCTGAAATTCTTGAGCTGCTACAAGACCAATTCGCCTTTACCATAGATGAAATCATCGACATAACACAAAGTGAAAAAAAAGGTGAGTTTCTAGAAGGAACAGGAAGTATCGTGTTTGACCACATCAACCAATTGGCATTCGCATCCTTGAGTCAACGGACATCTTCGAACGTCTTAAATGCTTTGTGCCAAAAACTGGATTACGAACCCATCTCATTTGAATCAAAATTGTATGACAATACAGCGGTTTATCATACCAATGTGCTGCTTTCAATCGGAGAAAGGCATGCCGTGGTTTGTTTGGATGCCATCGCTGAGGGGAAATCCAAAGGAAAAATGATTGAAATGCTGGAGCAATCCAACCGCGAATTGATTGAAATTACAGAGGAGCAGATGTTCCATTTCGGGGCCAACCTACTTGAAGTAAGAAATGGACATGGCGACCCATTCATCGCCTGCTCTGAAACCGCTGTAGATAAATTCAGCAGGGACCAAATTCGTAAACTCGAAAACCATGCAACCCTATTACCTTGTTCTGTGCCCAACATCGAAAAACATGGAGGTGGCAGTGTTCGCTGTATGTTGGCAGAGGTGTTTTTGCCTAAATCCAGTCATGAAACGATTGTAGTCGCGGCAAAATCACAACAAGAATTGGAATCATGCTTCCAATTGAGACACGAAATACTTCGAAGACCCTGGAACCAACCTATAGGTTCCGAACGCGATGAACAAGAAGTATCATCATGGCATTTCCTGGCAAAAAACGCCCAAGGGTCCACTATCGGCACGGTCAGATTGCAGCGATTGGATGAACAGCGAGGGCAGTTACGCTATATGGCTGTGGCAGAAAACTACCAGGGAAAAGGCATAGGCAAACAATTGCTGAAGGCAGCAGAGAAACAAGCTACAGCCCTTGGTATGAAATTCATTTTTTTGCAAGCCCGAGACAATGCCGTTCCATTTTATCTAGCCAACGGTTATCAAGTATTGGAAAAGACCTTCTTGCTTTATGATGAAATACAACATTACAGCATGGAAAAACATTTATCGCATACTTTGTAACTTACACCAACCATAACGCCATGCTTCGCATCGATATCATTACTGTTTTGCCCGAACTTTTGGAGTCGCCGTTCAACCATTCCATAGTAAAACGAGCACGTCAAAAAGGATTGGTGGAAATCAACCTGATTCATCTACGCGATTTTGCCACCAACAAGCACCGTTCTGTGGATGACTATGCGTACGGCGGAGGTGCAGGTATGGTGATGATGATTGAACCAATTGCAGCGTGTATCGACCATCTGAAAAGTCAACGCCAATATGATGAGGTCATCTATATGAGCCCTGATGGCGATTTGCTGGATCAACCAATGTCGAACCGGCTATCCCTGCAACAGAACCTGATAGTGCTTTGCGGCCATTACAAAGGAATCGACGAGCGAATCCGTGAGCACCTCGTCACCAAAGAAATTTCCATAGGCAACTACGTGCTTTCGGGCGGAGAGTTGGCAACTGCCGTTTTATGCGACAGTATAGTAAGGCTCATACCCGGTGCCATATCCGATGAAACTTCAGCCCTTTCAGATTCCTTCCAAGACAACTTGGTGGCCCCCCCTGTTTATACACGACCAGCCGAATTCAATGGATGGAAAGTCCCCGATATTTTACTCTCCGGCAACGAAAAGCTGATTTCAGAATGGCTTCATAACCAAGCTATTAAAAGAACCACAGAACGCCGTCCTGAACTTTTGAAGTCAAAAGGTTCGGATAATAATCTAAATCTCGGTTAGCTGAGTTGAAACATATTTTAAATGATTTGTCGGGATTTGATGAAAATTCCGTAATATTGCAGTCCCTCCGAAAATTCACCAAAGAAGAGGTAAAACATTAAATACCATGGATTTAGTAAAATACGTAGAAGATACCCTGACGGAGAAAAAAGATTTTCCCGAGTTCAAGGCTGGAGACACGGTTACTGTTGTTTACAAAATCAAAGAAGGCAATAAGGAGCGTGAGCAGTTGTTCCAAGGCGTTGTATTGCAGCGCAAGGGACATGGCACTACGCGAACCTTTACTGTACGTAAAATATCCAACGGCGTTGGCGTTGAACGTATTTTCCCGCTTTGTAGTCCTAAAATAGCACGTATAGAAGTTAACAAACGTGGAGTGGTTCGCAGAGCTCGCATTTTCTATTTGCGCGAGATATTCGGGAAGAAAGCCCGTATCGAAGAAAAGCGCGTTTAGTCCAAGACCTTCATTTCATCATGATAAGACGACAGGCCTCCTCGGAGGCCTGTTTCTTTTACCATACATCCAAGAGCCTTCCTACCCTATTCACTAATTTTACCGTCTCTTTTCAATAGACCTACCCACCAACATTATGGGATTTAACCCTGACGCCAACCCCAAGGAATTCATCATCATCAAAGGGGCTTCGGTTCACAACCTTAAAAAACTAGATGTGGCCATTCCCCGAAACCGGATGGTGGTAATCACTGGTCTTTCAGGCTCAGGGAAATCGTCGCTGGCATTCGATACACTATACGCTGAGGGTCAACGCAGGTATGTGGAAAGCCTTTCAGCCTATGCCCGACAATTCATCGGGCGCATGGATAAGCCCGAAGTGGAGTTCATCAAAGGCATTTCACCTGCAATAGCCATTGAACAAAAAGTCAACGTGCGAAACCCCAGGTCCACTGTAGGTACTAGCACCGAGATTTACGATTACCTCAAACTGCTGTTTGCACGTGCAGGCAGAACCTATTCGCCCATTTCGGGGACGGAGGTGCGTAAACACAGCGTAAGCGACATTACCGACTATTGTTGCGCATTGGCGAAAGGAACGAGGGTCATGCTGTTCGCGCCACTCATGCAAACAAGCAATCGCACCTTACATGAAGAGATATCGGTTCTGCTCCAAAAAGGCTTTACCCGTGTGTGGTTGGATGGCATTGTACACAAGATCGAGGACCTGCTCGCAGAGCCTCCCAAAAAAGGAAAGGCATCCAAATCAAAAAGCTTTCCGGAAACCAGGATACTCATTGACCGCTTCTTGGTTGAAGACCCCGACGAGGAATTCAAATCGAGAATTGCTGATTCCGCACAAACAACGTTTTTCGAAGGCCGAGGAACATGCATTGTTGTATCTGAAAACGAGCAAGGAGTTTCATTTGAAAAGCCTTTCAGCAATCGCTTTGAAGCGGATGGCATTTCATTTGAAGAACCAAGTGTGAATCTGTTCAGTTTCAATAACCCTTATGGGGCTTGCAAGCATTGTGAAGGTTTCGGAAGTGTTATCGGAATCGATGAGGATTTGGTTGTACCCGACAAGAGCCTTTCAATATACGACGGCGCTATTGTTTGCTGGCGCGGTGAAAAAATGAAAGAGTGGAACGATGCTCTGGTAAAAGTGGCGCACAAGTTCAACTTCCCTGTACATCGCCCTTACTTCCAACTCAATAAACATGATCGTGAGTTGCTTTGGAAAGGTAATAACCACTTCAAAGGCATCAACGAGTTCTTTACATTCTTGGAAGAAAACAATTATAAGATTCAATATCGTGTGATGCTTTCGCGCTATCGCGGAAAAACCAAGTGCACCGAGTGTCAAGGTTCGCGACTGCGATCGGATGCCAACTACGTAAAAGTAGACGGCTGCTCCATTACAGACTTGGTTTTGATGCCAGTGGATGAGACGCTGGAATTCTTCCAGAATCTAAAGCTGACCTCTTACGAGTTGAAACTGGCCGGACGGATTCTGACGGAAATCAACTCCCGATTGAACTTCCTCAAAAACGTAGGACTAGGATACCTTTCCCTCAACAGGCTATCCAATACGCTTTCGGGTGGTGAATCGCAGCGAATAAACCTAGCAACATCATTAGGTAGCAGCTTGGTTGGTTCCATGTACATTTTGGATGAGCCATCAATTGGTTTGCACCCGCGTGATACTGAACGACTGATCGGCGTATTAAGGTCGTTGCAGCAGTTGGGCAATACTGTCATTATAGTTGAACACGACGAGGAAATCATGCGGGCCGCTGACCAGCTAATCGATATAGGCCCTATGGCGGGTAGTCATGGTGGCACATTGGTTTTTCAAGGTACGTTCAACGAGATGGTTAAATCAGACGGCCTTACAGGAAAATACTTGTCCGGCACGCAAATCATTGCAGTACCTGAACGCAGGCGTAAATGGAAACAGTTTGTTGAGATTTCAGGAGCACGTGAAAACAACTTACAAAATATCAATGTAAAATTCCCATTGGGTGTACTCACAGCGGTTACGGGTGTGAGCGGCTCGGGTAAGACCTCGTTGGTAAAGAAGAGCCTATATCCTGCAATAAAGATAATAATTGGTGGTTACGGTGAACAAACAGGAAACTTTGATCGATTAGGGGGTGATTACACATCCATCACTGAAATCGAATTAGTAGATCAAAATCCTATCGGAAAATCCTCAAGATCGAATCCTGTTACTTACGTAAAGGCTTATGATGAGGTGCGTGCATTGTTTGCCGATTTGCCACAGGCTCGTAGCCGAAATCTGAAACCCTCGCATTTTTCATTCAATGTTGATGGTGGACGTTGTGAAATATGCCAAGGCGAAGGCAGTGTTACCATCGAAATGCAATTCATGGCCGACATCCATTTGAAGTGCGAGGCCTGCGGAGGTCGGCGTTTCAAGGATGATGTTTTGGCAGTTGAATTCCAAGGCATGAATATTCACCAGATTTTAGGCATGACGGTTGATGATGCGATATCATTCTTCAATTCACCGGAGAAAAGCAAATACACTTCGCAGATGGAAAAGGTGGCGGCTAAACTACAACCCTTAGCTGACGTTGGCTTGGGCTACGTGAGGCTCGGACAATCTTCGAGCACATTGAGCGGCGGTGAAGCACAACGCATCAAACTGGCTTCTTTCATCGGTCGCGGACAATCCTCAACGGGATGCCTGTTCATTTTTGATGAACCTACTACCGGGCTTCATTTCCATGACATACACAAACTTTTAGATGCTTTCAATGCATTGATCAAACAAGGCAACTCCATCATTGTGATTGAACACAATCCCGAAATTATCAAGTCAGCCGATTGGGTGATTGATCTGGGGCCTGATGGTGGTGTGAATGGTGGTCAAATTATTTTCGAAGGTACTCCCGAGGAATTGGTCAAACATCCAAAATCCATCACAGGGAAATTCCTGAAAGGGAAGCTAAACAACTAATCGCGCTCATTGATTACTGGCTTAATTTACCCAAGCTAGCGTGCATCACCTTGAAGAATAAAGGCGGAACCAAAGCCACATAAATCATCGATACATATCCGAGGGGAAGTGATGGCCCTGTTTCATAGCTGATAAGCGTATGGTAAGGTTTGGAAGCATAGTAATGATGATCTGCATGCCGACTCAAGTCAATGAGGAAAAAACGACTCAAAACCTTATCTGTTTGCCAGGAGTGGTGCTCTGTTACACGTTCGTGAGGCTTACGGGTAAGACCATAGTGCTCTATGTAATTCGTGTACTCCAACAAGAAATTAGCGAAAAACACTTGCAACATATACACGGCTACTCCTAACCATCCCAGCCAAAAATAAATTGCGAGCAGGGAAACCAACATCAAGAATAAGGAAGCAACCAAATAGTTACTCAATGAGAATTCAGAGCACCCTGAAGCATTCAGCCGCTGTTTCTCTACATTCCAGGCGCTGGCGATTTGCCCAACAAGACTTCTTTTAAAAAATCCATAAACCGTTTCCCCTTTTCTTGCGGTAGCAGGATCAGCTTCTGTTCCCACATGTTTGTGATGAACCTTGAGATGATCCACATAGAAATAGATATTACCAGCAGTGAATAACAGATATGAGCCTACAAGTCGATACCAGCGATTCTTGCGATGGATGAGTTCATGGGCGATAACAATGGCGGATGCCCCGGAGTTGGCCCCAACAGACAAAGCCAAAAGAAAAAATTGCGGTAAAGAAAATTCGTTGGCATGCAACGTCCAAAATAAGGATGCGATACACAATGTTTGCAACGCAGCATGAACGAATAAAAGCGCATCTGGAAACCAAGCATTTGAATCCTGTTCTTGTGAAGTATCCTCGGGCATACAGACCTCCAAAATTGTCAGAAATAGAAAAATAAAAATCGCATTCAATGCCACCCACCATCCTCCCATCAAATTGCCCACCAGCACCAATAATGCAGGTAGTAAACTCCAAACATATTTGTAATTTCGTTTCACAATATTATTTTAAATATTTGCTTATCAATACTTTAAACTAATCGCGCAGCCATTATATGTTATAACATATATTTTATAGTTACCTTTACACCACTCAAAAACTAAACAAATATGAAAAAAACCATTTTAACGATTTTCGCAATGGCCTGCACCTTGGGAACACAGGCTCAAACAAACCGATGGGATGTTGACAACACCCACTCGCAGGTAACATTCACCGTAACACACTTGGTGATATCTGAGGTTACAGGCACTTTCAAGGAATTCAGCAGTAATGTACTTTCCGACAAGCCTGATTTTTCTGATGCCAAAGTTGATTTCTCCATCAAAGTGAATTCCATCAACACCGATAATCAAATGCGAGACGAGCATTTGAAAAGCGACGAATTTTTCAATGCCAATAAGTACTCCGAGATCAATTTCAAAGGACGCCAAATGAAAGCCGCAGGTAAAGGCAAATACAAACTCACTGGTGATCTAACCATCCGTGATGTGACCAAGACTGTTACGCTAGATGTGGTTTACAGCGGTATGGCTACTGACCCATGGGGCAACACCAAAGCTGGATTTAAAATCGTTGGTAAAATCAACCGATTCGACTACGGCTTGAAATGGAACACCCTAACAGAAGCCGGAGGTGCTGTGGTTGGTCAGGATGTAGACTTCAAAGTAAACCTGCAATTGGTTAAGCCTAAAAAATAAATCACAAATACATCAAAAAGCCCGATAATACCAGTTGTCGGGCTTTTTTTATTCGACAATTGGCGTCAGCGGATGACGCTGGTTGTATCGCTCCATGAAAGAGTACATCCTTTTCTCCTTGGTTTTTTCTGAAACAATCATACGGAATTCATCATATAGCTCCTGATCGTCTTTCATCAAAGTTTCCAATCTTCCTGTTTCATAAGTACCAATCCTACCTGTATGCATATCCATCAGTTTATAAGACGATACCGTGCGCGCATCAGTCACCACCGGACTCATTTGTCCGCGCACAACCGGATATGATTCCAAAAAATAACTGATGGTACCTAGCATTAGCATCTTATGGAACTTCCCGTTCAAAAGAATATACAGCATGCCGTTTTCTACATAACCCCAAACTGGAGTTTCTCCAAAAGTCACCATACCCGCCGAATCGGATTGCAAGTATTTTTCGGGAGAATTAAACCATTGCCTGTAGGATACTGCAGGTTGGTTTGCTTTCGAATCCTTGAAAAGTTGCTCCTTACGTATGTCGGGCACCCCCTTACGAAAGGTACTGAAGGAAAGGTAAATGCCATCCAATGGATAATTGGTAGACGAACAATCACCCGGAATCATAGTAAGCAGCACTAAAGCGGGAATCAACAATAGCAGTTTTTTCATGCAATCAAAATTAGTGCGGGCAAATATGCCTAGCAGGTCGCAAATACTGCTTATTTTGCACAAAAGAACAAAAGTTGTCCACAGTACTCTACCTTTCCTATGATGGCATGACCGACCCTTTGGGTAGGTCACAAGTTTTGCCCTACTTGATTGGTTTATCAAAACTCGGATTGGAGTTTCATCTAATAAGTTTTGAGAAAAGGGAAGCCTATTCCAAACATGCAGATACCGTAAGATCACTTACTCAATCAAATGGTATCCATTGGTATCCACTTACCTATACACGAACACCTCCCGTGATCTCAACTATTTGGGACAAGTTACGTATGGAACGACTGGCATCCAAAATAATTCGAGAGCATAAGGTGAAGGCAGTCCATTGCCGAAGCTACATCAGTGGATTGGTAGGCATGAAACTTCAACGAAGTTTCGGCATTCGCTTCATTTTCGACATCCGAGGGTTCTGGGCTGATGAAAGGGTCGAAGGCGGATTGTGGAATCTTGCCAACCCGATTTACAATACCGTTTATAAATTTTTCAAAAACCAAGAGAAAAGCATGTTCGCTGCAGCGGATGTGATTGTTAGCCTGACTTCACGAGGGGCCGATATCATACACAAGGATTTCAATGTGCCCGAAAGCAATATACATGTCATACCTTGTTGCGCAGATCTAGACCACTTCGACCATCATAGTTTGAACAGTTTTACTGTACAGAAAATCAAAGCTACTTCAGGCATTAAAGATCATCAACCTGTATTGGGTTACCTTGGCGCCATAGGCACTTGGTATATGCTGGATGAGATGCTTGAGTTCTTCAAAAGACTACTCGTAAGATATCCTGAAGCTTTTTTCCTGTTTATTACCACAGAGCAACAAGTAACAATTTTGAAGGCCGCGGCAAGGATCGGTGTCCCAAGTGCCAATATAGGCGTCATGGCTGCCACACGCGAAGACGTTCCAACTGCCATCAGTCTGTTCGATGTCTCCTTGTTTTTCATCAGGCCCACCTACTCCAAATCAGCGTCCTCCCCCACCAAACAAGGGGAATTGATGGGCATGGGCAAGCCCATAATCTGCAATGCAGGCATAGGAGATACGGATGAAGTAATTAGGAAATACCACTGCGGTGATGTCATTGATTTAAACGACGAACTTTCGATGGATAAAGCTGTAGCCGCATTCGAACAAACAAGGAAACTGCCAGCAGATCAAATCCGAAGAGGGGCAGAAGATTTCTATTCCCTGCAAAAGGGGATAGAAAAATATGGCACTATATACCGAAAGTTTGGACTATTGAGTTAGGGTCACTTGTGGTGATATGGCTCACCACGAATGATGGTGAACGCCCTGTATAACTGCTCTGCAAATACCAATCGGGCTAGTTGGTGTGAAAAGGTCAGGGGCGACAAAGACCATAATGCATTAGCCCTGCCACGCAATCCGTCACCGAAACCGTATGCACCACCAATTATGAAAACCGGATTCAATGCGCCAGAGTTCATCCATTGCCCCAAGGATTGAGCCAATTTTACAGAGTCCTGAAGAACTCCCCTTTCATCCAATAAAACCACAAAATCAGTCGGCTTCAATCTTTTCAAAAAGGCATCCGACTCCATTTCGCATAATTTATCAGCGGTTACAGCAGGTGAACGCTTAACATCCGTCAATACCTCGCATTCAAAATTGCAATAATGACGAATACGACCCCAGTACTCCTCAACACCATCAGACATGAAAGATGGTACTGTTTTTCCAATCACCAGAACCCTAATTCGCATATAAATTTGTTTTACAAGTAGTTACAAATGTTGATAGATTGTTTGCAGGAACTGAGTTTACAATCGCAGGGCTTTTTAAATTTACACAGTTTGCTGATATCAATCATCAACTTTGGCTTGGTTTTTGCAAATTTACCTTCAAATAAACATCCAATTGTCCAAGTACATCAAACTCCTTTTAATCCCGGTTATTTTTGTTGCCACTACGGCGATGTCATTGGATATTTTCGGAGACATTGCCAATGCCATTCGATCCGGAGAGGCCAAAGCCATCACCCGCTATTGTGGCAATACTATCAACTTAACGATCATTAATCAAGAAGACCAATACAGCAAAGCCCAAGCAGAGCAGGTGCTTCGTGATTTCTTCTTGAAAAACACCCCACGCAGTTTCAATATCATTCACAAAGGTGTTTCCAAGGAAGGCGCCAAGTTCGCAATCGGAACAATGAATACTTCTCAAGGCGGCTCTTTCAGGGTGTATTTTTATGTAAGAATAACCACATCGGGTGAATCCCTTCAGGAAATCCGATTTGAAAAGGAATAATAAGTGGCCTGTTTCGTAAGGCTACCATAGTTTGCTAAACATTTACTGATTGATTTATATCTGAGTATGCTGGACTTGCAAGAATTCATTCGCTTATCATTGGAAGAAGATTTCGGCTCAGGCGACCACACTTCACTTTCTTGTATTCCAAAAGGTTCAACTGGTTCCGCAGAATTATTGGTAAAAGCGGATGGAGTACTTGCAGGAGTTAACTTGGCTTGTTCCATTTTCAAGCAATTTGATCCGGAAATCACTTTTGAAAAAATACTGGATGACGGAACCTCAGTGCAAAAAGGCACGTTGGCATTCAAAGTGCACGGAAGCATCCACACACTCCTCGGCTGTGAGCGACTAGCTTTGAACTGCATGCAAAGAATGAGTGGAATAGCCACCCTTACTAAAGCATTCGTTGAAAAAACCGCACCTTATGGCACCACAATTCTAGACACTAGAAAAACAACTCCTTTGATGCGCAACCTGGAAAAGCTTGCAGTACGGTTAGGTGGTGGCCAAAACCATAGAATGGGTTTATATGACATGATTCTGATCAAAGACAATCATGTTGATTTCGCCGGCAGCATCACCAATGCCATTAGCAGAGCGGTAGACTACAAACAAACCCATGGATTGGATATACCTATTGAAGTAGAAACTCGAAACATGGAGGAAGTTCGGGAAGCCATTCAAAATGGCCAGATCAATCGAATCATGTTTGATAATTTCACACCAGATTTGATGCATCAAGCTGTTGCCGCAGTGGATGGCAAGTATGAAACAGAAGCCTCTGGTGGAATCAATATCCAAAACGTATCAGAATATGCGGCTACCGGCGTTCAATACATTTCCGTTGGAGCATTGACGCACTCAGCAGTATCATTGGACCTCAGTCTCAAAGCCTCTCGCCATTAAACAAAGTACGTGAAGGAGCAAGCTGCAAAACTCAAACAAGTAATACGCGAAAGGATTCTCGACCCTGTTTTAACGATATTGAAACGTGTTCGATATCCTGGCAAAGAACACATCAGCCTGCTCGATATTCTCAAGTTCTTTGTCATAGGCCTACAAAAAGGTGATATTCGTTCTAGAGCGAGTGCTGCGTCTTTCGACTTTTTCCTGGCAATTTTCCCAGCCATTATTTTCTTTTTTACCCTTATCCCCTACCTACCAGTCCCCGGTATCCAAGACCGCATCATGCTCTTGATGAGCGAAGCGCTGCCGCATAGCGCATTTGAAGCTACCAAAACCACCATTGAAGACATACTCAAGCAACCTCGCGGCGGATTGCTATCCTTTGGCTTTGTTTTCGCGTTGCTTGTATCCACAAATGGCATATATTACCTGATTGATGGATTCAACAAAAGCTATCACGGAATTGATGTACGATCTGCATTCAAGCAACGCTTGGTCTCGCTATTCTTGACGCTTATGCTGGCAATCATCGTTCTTGCATCCATTGCGCTCATCACCTTTACTGAAATCACTTCCCGATACCTAACCGAACATGATGTTATCAAAAACGGCCCTAGCCTCCTGTTAATACAAGCGGGAACCTGGTTTATATTGGTAACCATGGCGCTAACCTCGATATCATCGCTTTACTATTTCGGTCCATCAAAAAAGAATAAACGCCCTTTCATTTCTGTTGGATCTGTTACCGCCACAGTGTTGCTCCTTATCACAACATTCGCGTTCAACTATATCATTAGCAACTTCGGCCAATACAACAAACTTTACGGATCTATCGGAACACTTATAGTGATTCTGCTTTACATCAACTTCAACACACTTCAATTGATTGTAGGCTTTGAATTGAACGCATCCATTGAAAATGCTAAATTAAAAGCTGTTGGAAAGTCGGAAAAGACGCACCAGGTTTTGTAATGGCTGAATCAGCAGCGAACGACTGTTAAGTCATTTATTTTATTGCACTCCTGTTTCAGTGGTCGACCCGTCAACTTTTTTGACATAGTCCCATGTCCCAGTAGCCTGATTCCACTCCTCGATTACATATTCTTCCACACCAGTATCCCAATTCACATAGGGAGTCCAGCGTAAGTTCACACCGTATCGCTGGTCTGGATTAGCCAGCAGCAAAATCGAAGAGCTTTCATATCCTGAAGATGCTTCCAACGAACAGGTGTTACTCACCTTGACCCTATAAAAATACTCCTGCGATTTAACTGAAACATTTCGATCCTCATAACTGGTTTGAACAGGAGGTAAAACAGCGATTCGGGTAAAATTGATGTTGTCGGTTGAACGGAAAAGTTCGAATCCTGTAACCAATTGAGGAGCCAATGTTGGCATTGACCATTCCGTTAATACCCAAGAGTCGTCTTCCACGGTTGAACGAACCATGTCCACGCGTTGAATCAACAATGAGCCTGGAGCCAATATGTTCTCAATATCGGAGAATGCATCGAATATGGGCAGCCCGTTCAAATCAAGTGCGGTAATGCGGTAAGAAACACTATCAGAGCAATAAACGGAGCTGTCAACATACATATTGACCGAAGCAGGAACAACTGTCAAGTTAGTCCAAGGTGCATTTGGCTCGTCCATACGTTGAACCAGATATCCTGAAGTAGAAGCTCCACCGTAGCTATTCCATTGCAAAGTCGGAGTGCTAGATGCCGTATTCACCTCCAAGTTTACTGTGGTATGAGGTGTGTGGGCGTTTAGCGGAGCAGCTAAGCCACAAGTATTAACAGCCTGAACTAAATACGTATTGGTTTTCGAGGATGTGGTGGTAGCATGATCTACCCAAGCCTGATACACATCTGGGTTTACCGGAATGATGCTGTATGAGGTGTGAATAAGATTGAAATTACCAGTGGAATTATCCATTCGGTAAATTCGGTAATAAGCCAATTCCGGATCAATGATGTCTGCCCATTTAATTTCTACGTTATTCGGACCCAAAACACTAGCACTTCGCATTACAACAGGACCAAGGGTATCGGCACCATGGGTAGTTGCAGTAGCGCTGAATGTGGCACTACAACCGGACTGATTGGTAACTGATAATTGAACCTGATGTGTTCCATTTTGCGCAAATGTCAAATTTAGACTGGAGCCACTATAGTTGTTTCCATTGTAATTCCATGAATATAATGCAGTGGAATCCGCGTTGGAAATATTGGATGTGAAAACAACATTCAATGGAGCACAGCCTGAAGTAGCTGAAGCAATGATGCTACCCAGGGGTATTTCACCAACAACAACAGGCATCTGATACGTGAAGGTATCGGAACATCCATTGAGGGAATTTGCTATCAACGTCACCCAATAGGTTCCAGATGACACATAGGAATGGGATGTATTTACACTATTGGAATGAGAACCGTCACCAAAATCCCAGTCATAACTAACCGCTCCAGTGCTTTGATTGCTGAACGTAACGAGATAAGGCGCACAACCACTGGTTCCTGATATTGTGAACAATGCCTCAGGTATCTCACTTACCCGGATCGAATCTGGTAGCTGGTAAGCTGATGAACATCCAGAACTCTCGTAAGTAATCAAAATCACCGCATAAACCCCAGCTTGTGTATAGGTGTGAACAGGATTAGGGTCAGAAGAAGAATTTCCATCGCCAAAATCCCACAGCCATGTAGAGGCATTTACAGATGAATCGCTGAATGCAACGGTCCAAGGAGCGCATCCTGTCGGATCGGTTGAAGTGAAATGTGAATAAGTACCTGTTATTTGTACTGCTTCAGTTTGCGTAAGGGTGTCGGTACAACCTGAAGAGTCGGTCACTACCAAAGTGATGTCGTATGTACCTGGCACATTGTACACATGCGTAGGGTTTTGCAAAGCGGATTGGTTACCGTTTCCAAAGGTCCAGAACCATGATTGTGCGCCATAGCTTCCGTCTTGGAACGTAACAATAGTTGGAGCACAGGAGGAGTCTGCCGTTAAATTAAAGGATGCAGAGGGCCCTGTAGCCGAAACCGTAACCAAACTATCAAAACGCTGAATACAACCGGTAGGAGCCGTAACAACAGCATTCACCACATAATTTCCATTATGGTTGAAAATTGTGGAAGCATTGGCATGCTGAGTGTTTGGAATGGATGAGGTTAAACCATTGCCATAGTTGAAATACCATGAAGCATTAAGATTGGATGTTCCACTTATCTGGAATGCAAAGGGCGCACATCCGACTGAGTCAGCCACATTGAAAGACACCTGCATAGATTGAATGTTGGGCTTGGACGCCACGTTCAAACATCCCAAAGAATTCCAAGCTGATAGAGTGATAGGATTTTGAGGTTGTGATGTGAACACATGCGTAAATACGGAATCGGTGGTTGTGCTAGTTGTACCATCACCAAAATCCCACAAATAAGTTGATCCATCAATGCTCGTATTGGTAACCGTGATGGTGATCGGGAAACAGATCCTGTCTTGCGTGTAAGAAAAATTGGCGATGATATTAGGTCTTACCGCATAACCGGTAAGTGTCATGGTGTCAACACAAGAACCAGAAGCAGCTATCAAAGTCACATTGTGTGAACCATATGTATTCAGCGTGATGGAAGGGCTCACTGCACTACTCATAAGTCCATTGCCAAAATCCCACAAATAAGATGTGGCGCCGGTCGATAGGTTAGTGAAATTGACAGATGGAGAGTTGCAACTGGCAGGAATCAAAGCGAAGGAGAAATCAGCATTTGGAGCATAGATCTCGATTGGATAGGGCATATTGAACACCGTTGTGCATTGTGCTACATCCACCACTGTAAGTACTACATTGAATACACCTCCGGCCGTATAGGAATGAACTGGATTTGGTAATGAAGAAGTATTTCCATCACCAAAATCCCATAAATAAGTCGCATATCCCGGGTTATTGTTAAAAAAGGATATCGGTTCGTTTTTGCAGACCTTTTTCTTGCTTGCGGAAATAGGATTGGTACCAGATGCATAATAGGTGATGCTTTTGGATGCTGAGCAGCCCATTGAATCGGTCACATTGAGCGTAATGAGATGATTCATGCCACTCAACCCATATTGATGAGTGGGCTCGAAAAGGCTTGATTGTGTTCCGTCACCAAAAGCCCAACTATATGTTGCACCAGTGGTAGAGTTGTTATTCAAGGTAATAGTTGATCCTGTACAGCCTGACGAGGAAGTATAATTGAAATCGGCCGAAACCGCATTCACACGTACCGCATTCAACCATTGAAGAGTATCTGTTGATCCAGCACTGTTCACCGTTATGAGTGTTACAGTATAAAGTCCTGCAGCAGTATAAATATGATCAGGGCTGTTCAAATATGATGTGTTACCATCACCAAAATGCCAAACAGAGGAAATCGCACCTTGAACCGGGTTGTTGAATCCCATATTGAATGGGGCGCATCCAGCAATCGGATCAGGAGTGTTTATCGGACCTCCACCTGGTGGCCCAACGGGTGGATCAATTGGGGAGCCGATAGGAGGTCCACTTGAAGCAGGAGGTGCGAAAGACAAGGTGTCTGCACATCCATTATTGAATATGATCAAACTTAATGGAAACGGTCCGCCGGAGGTGGGATATATGTGTAGCGGATTCTGAAGCGAAGAAGTTGTTCCATCGCCAAAGTTCCACAACCATCCCGTAGCACCTGTGCTATTGGCATTGAATTGGACTGTTGGAGGAATCAGTGTAACCACAAATCCTGTAGGACTTGCATTCAACGGATTGAAATTGGCAGCAAAATTCTGAACCATTGTATAGGTACATCCTGCTGATGTGGTAATAGTAAGCGACACATTGTAAGAACCGCCATTGGTATAAACATGAGATGGGTTTTGAAGGGTAGATGTGGTACCATCACCAAAATCCCAAAACCATGATACTGCATTAATGGATGAATCAATGAATGTAGATGTATAAGGAGGACACAATGTATTGGTAACAGAAAAATTGGCTTCCCCTTCGGTCAACACATAAGTAATGAATGGATTAACAAACTGCGAACACGAGCTTCCGTTTGACTGGGTTTGTAGTGTCACATTATAAACACCTGCTTGGTTATAGGTGTGAATGGCATTGGCACTTGTAGAAGTCGCGCCATCGCCAAAACTCCAAAGCCAGCTTGAAGAACTAGATGAGTTATCATAAAGGTTTGCTGTATACGGGGCACACCCATAAATGGTATCGCCTGGTACAAAATTATTAACCCCGTTGTTTACCAATACAGGAGATGGCATGCTATATGTATGCATGCATCCGCTTTGATTTGTAACGGTTAAACTAACTGGATAAGAACCCGGATTTACATAAGTATGGGAAGGGTTCTGTTGGGTAGATGACCTTCCATCACCGAAATTCCACAGATAAGAATAGCCAGCTCCTCCAGGGTGACTGAAGTTTACAGCGTGGGGAGGGCAGCCGTTTATGTCATCAGCTGTGAATTGCGCATCCACAGCAGTTACCGTTATTGGATTAGTCGCATATTGGGTGTTGCTACATCCATAAGAATTAGTAACAGTTAAGGATGGAAGATAAGTGCCAGGCGAATTATAGGCAACATTTACATTGGGGCCCGTAGTTGATGTGGTTCCATTTCCCAACTGCCAACTGTAAGTTAGGTTGGATGAAGTTGTTTGATGGCTCAATGCGATCGTAACGGGTGCACAGGCATTATACGTGGAGGCGGTAAAATATGCTATATCCAATGGACGCGCGTTTAATACAACTGTTTTGCTGTTTGTACACCCATTGGTATAATTGGCAGTAAGTGTGACTGGATAAGTTCCTGGAGCAAAATAGTTCTGCTGAAAGGAGGGCGTTGAGAACGTATTACTACCAACATTCCATGTCCATGACTGGATGTTGCTAGTGGTAGTTGAAAAAGTTGCGTATACAGGTACGCACCTGTTTAATCCACCAGATACTGAAATCACCGGTACAGGATTATTTAAAACATTTATGTAAGCAGGCATGAACGCAGTATCCCTACATCCTAGTGAGTTTATGGTTATCAAAGTAACATCGTAAACACCAGGACCAGCATATGTATGCTGAGGATTGGCTTGAGTACTGCTAGTTCCATCACCAAAATTCCATATATAGTTAGAAGTTCCAACTGTTTGGGAAGTAAAAGAAATCGGCTGTGATGCGTTACATGTAACCAGGGTATCGGCAAAAAATGCTGTTGGCGGATTATTTAATATATTAATATATGAGTTTCTGGTGAGTGCACTGCTGCAACCATTCGCGTAAACAATCAATGTTACATCGAAATAGCCAGAAGCTGTATATCCATGCACAGGGTTAGAAACATTGCTTGTAGTACCATCTCCGAAATCCCACAATAAGGAGTCATATGTGGCAGATGTTGAATTAATGAATGATATCTGATTGTTTTGAAAACATGCAGATAAAACCGGTGCTGAGAAAGAAGGCTGTGGAGCACTCTTGGCGGTTATAAACGTATTCCTTGTCAAGGAATCAATAGTTCCGTTTGAATAATTGACAATTAGCTTGACATCATAATGACCTGGTGCGATAAAGCTCTTAGATGGATTAAAGGTTGAATCTATTGTTGAGGTTATTCCGGTTGATGTCTCGGTAAATCGCCAGGTACAGTTGGTTGCGCCAGGAGTTAGGTTTTCAAATTGCACGTTGAAGGGTATACACCCAATTTGTTGGGAGGCCGAAAAATTGACCTGACCATATACCGACCCGATGCTTATTAGCATCAACCCCAGTATCCAATTGAATGGAAGCCTGTTCATTACGTGATTAGTTTTAGTACTCAATGACAACATTTATTAGCCTTTCGGCGATACCCCAACAGTGCTCAATATTTCCGTGAGAATGCAGTTGTTTACGCCAAAACCCAAACAATTGTTACCATTTTCTTACAAAATGATATTAGCGGACTTAAAATCACAAAGCGCTATATTTCAATTATTTAGGAAAAGACCAAGAGGGTAAACTCAAAAAAATGAATCAATCTGGAATACAAATAGCCAATCCAATATCTTTTGGGATTTCAATTTTCAGGAGACTTTTTTGGGGCCCAACCTCCATTATGGAGTAGCCGAATCGTTTGAAAAAATCGAAAACCATTTGCCTGCTATGCCCAAACTTTGCCAGGTTACGATCATATATCTCAATAAAAAAAACAGGCTTTACCAAGCCGAACATTTGCTCCATTCCCAATAAAGCATTCAACTCATTTCCTTCAACATCAATTTTAATCAAATCAGGCCTGAATTGTCCTTGATCCGCAAGTATTTGGTCAACGGTAGCTATTTCAACTTGTATCTTTTGACCGCCCACACCATCTGGCATGGAAAGTCCGGACATACCGCTGTGTTTGCTGTCGGCAACAAAAAAATCGAACACACCTTTTTCGTTTGATATCCCTAGGTTCATAGGAACCACATTGGCATATGCGTTAAGATGCAGATTATGAGTAAGTCTTTTAAACATCGCAGGCGCAGGTTCAAATGCTAAAATCTTGCTTTGAGGATTCGCGTCGGATGCCAAGAGAGAGTAATATCCGAAGTTTGAACCTATATCTAAGATGTAATTTGACTTTTTAGCAAATTCCATCCATAATTCTGTTTCAACTTTTTCATACTCATAAACACCAAAAAAATAAACCAGTCGTTGCACCCAATCATCAACACTCAATAAAACGCGAGTATGATTGGCTATTCTAGTGTTTAATTCCATGTTTTGAAAAACACCTAATCGCTCGAACAATCCCAATAACGGAACCTTACCCTTGCGAACCGGGAAATATCGCACATAAAGCCTTAGTATATTGCAGATAATCGTTTTTATAAGCATGCTATGATTCTAAGTAGATATAAGATTGCGGTAAATAGAATAAAAAGACTCTCCCGTATCGGCTATAACCTGTTCAGGAATTGATTTACGAATATCCAATGGATTATAATGGAGGTAAGTTTGCGACATCAATTCCATGGCCGATAATAGTTGAGCCCCAGATCCAATATCGACCAAAATTCCGTTTTTACTATTAACAAATGATTCGGGACCTTTGCATTTCGTAACAATAACCGGAACACCGTGAAGCAAGGCCTCCAAAGTTGAAATAGAAAAGGTCTCGAAATTGCTATTCAATACATAACATGTAGCACCCGAAAAATAAGATATCAGGTTTTTAGGAGACACATATCCCGGCATATCAATGGAACTGCTGTCAACACCTTTCCCTAGAACATAATTTCGAATCATATCAAAATCAGGGCCTGTTCCTATAATAGTCAATGTAGCTTTGATGTGACTTCTTCTAAATTCGACGAAAGCATCAATAACGCCGGTAATGTTTTTCTCAACATTATTGAAATTTGCTATCATCAAGAAATTGTCGGGCTTAATTCCTTCTGTGCTCCTAACTTGAATACCCAAATCAACCACATTTGGGATGATTTGCATTCCTGTATCCATATTAAAGGCCTTACGGATGGCTGAGGCAAGCGCCTCGCTGACTACTGTAATAGTATTTGCCCTTCTAAATACCGCCTTCAGTGTCCTTTGAAACAGTTCAGGAAGCCTGGCAAAACGACCATCCTCTGCAAAAAAACCCGACCAATGCTCTGTTATCACCATCGGCTTCCTTGAAAACAATAGAAAGGGTGCTAAAAAAACAGCCATATGATATGGAACGTGCATATGCTTGATATCGTGATTTCCAAGTGGGCCAAACAACACCAAACGAGCATACCAATACCAAATGAGCAATATCGAAAAAAGCTTACCTCGTGAAGAAGCTACATGAACCGTATGTTCAAGGACGCCATCAACTTTTTTAGTTTCATATCGAGTCCCTGATTCAATCAATCCCTGATTAAGATTAAGATTAAAATATAAAACATGGACCTCACAAAACCTTGAAACTTCAACCAAGTGACGCTTTACAAAAATGCCAAAACCCGGATTAGAATCCGATGGATACCAACTGGGGATAGCCAATATTTTAATCCTTTTAGTCAACTCTACTATTATAATTTAAACAACACATACTTACAGGGTGCATACTATAATGTCGATAATAAAAAGCGATCAAGGATGACCATTTCCTTTGCCTATCCAATCCACCAACACGGCAAGCCTCCAAACCATTGTTGCTTTGGAATTGTCGCCGTTACGATAGTCAGTTAACAACTTACCTACACGCTCCTTATCTAAAAAATCAGGTATTTTCATATCAGATGAAACCAGTCTGGAAAGCGGACCACGAAGCCACTTGCTTTCACCTGGGGTGACAAAACCTTTTTTGTCTTTTCGGTTATATACGGAATCGGGTATAATACCGCGCATAGCATCCCGCAATATCCTCTTGGTCCTCTCTGGAGTTATTCGATCCGCATCATTCAAAGAAAATGCATATTCCACCAATCGATGATCCAGGAATGGAACGCGAGATTCTATAGAGAATGCCATTGAATTACGATCCTCAAAATGCAATAATGTTGGCAAACTTGTACTGAACAACAAGTTGTATAAAAATTTATCTACGCGCGTTTGACCGTCTGCTTGCAGATTAAAAGGTACCGTATCGGATTTGTTTATTGATAGGAATGGATAGTACTTTTTGTATTCCAGTCCATACAACTGCTGTTCAGACAGCACTACGTTCAAAAAGCTTTTACCCAAATGCGCCAACTTACCAGCAGTGCCAAGTCCAATATTATTGGTCACTGAGCGAGTAGCACTTATGGCATTTCCAAAACCAAAAGTCCCGAGCATATCCCCTATCAAACGGTAGTATGTATGCATGTATCCTCCCAAATACTCATCGGCTCCCTGACCATCCAAAACAACCTTAATGCCATTCTGAGAAATCAATTGCATCAGGAAGTACTGTGACATGAACGAGCTTCCTGTGGCTGGAAAATCACAATGATATAGCGCTCGGTCGTAAGAATCGGAAATCTCATTATCCGTAGGACTGTAATAATGAGGCTCCAATTGTGGATACCTTGAAACTACATCCTTTACAAAGGAACGCTCATCAACATCACCTTTACCCTCATAATATATACTAAAAGTCTTGTATGCCCCCTTATGACCGCCGTGTTGAACGGCCGAAACGATGGAAGAGCTATCAATACCACCACTCAAACAACTAGCGACAGGAACGTCGCTTCGAAGATGAAGACTAATACTTTCAAGAAATTTCTCTCGAAACCGATCAACCTTACCCTCATAACTTTCATCTGTTTTAACAGATGAGGATAAGTCCCAATAACGCTCAAGTCGAACTCCATCTGCACCGCAATACATATTATGTGCAGCTGGAATGTTTTTTACAGCATTGAAATAAGTTTCCTCACCATAGCTCATCCATCCCATCTGCAAACCACGTGAGACCTGATTCAAATTTAGTTCGTTGGTAAAAAGCGGTGATCGTTTAAGTGATTTAACCTCACTGGCGAAATGCATTCGGTTGCCAGATCGGATATAATGAAAGGGCTTGATTCCAAACCTGTCGCGACTAGCAAAAAGAACCCGTTTTTTCTCATCCCAAATAGCAAAAGCCCACATTCCCATAAACCTGTTGACACATCCCCCACCCCATTCTCGATACGCATGTATAACCACCTCTGTGTCTGAAGAGGTGCTGAATACATGCCCGAGCAGTTCCAGCTCCTTCCTTATCTCGATATAATTGTAAACCTCACCATTAAAAACCAGCACCAACCCATCGAATTCCATAGGTTGGTTGGCGGCATCAGACAAATCAATTATTGAAAGTCGGTTATGTCCTAAGACGACTCCATCACCACTCCATATTCCAGTAGCATCTGGTCCACGATGGGCTTGTGTGCGAAGCATACCTTCCATCAATTGCCTGGAGGCGTCTAACCCCATTTCAAAATCCAATATTCCAGCGATACCGCACATGGTTTAGTTGATAATCAATGGGTGATTGAAAGTTTTACCGAACATTTATCCTAAGCCTTATTGACTGGGAGATATTCCAATATTTTGGCAATGGTGAACTCAGCGGCGTTGCCGTCTCCAAATACGGGAGCATATCGCAAAGTATTCCTGTTTTTCCTGAAATAATAAAATGCCGCTTCGATTCGGTTCGGATCCGCGTCTACCAACTCGGCACAGCCATTGGAAACCAATTCAACCCAAGGTGTTTCACCTTGAAGTATCACGCATGGTTTTTCAAAATAATAAGCCTCCTTCTGTACTCCACCTGAATCCGTAACAACCATTTCTGCATTAGCTTCCAAACAAATCATATCCAAATAAGAAGCAGGTGGAATGATATGCAGGATTTTATTGGCTGAAATACGAGCCTCCAAGTCACTCATTGAGCCCAACATCTTTCTAGTGCGAGGGTGCAGAGGTATAACAAAGGGCGTCTGGTTTACTTCCGACAAACGATCCAGGGTTTCAAATATGTCACGCAAACGATCGGTGTCGTCGGTATTGTTGTTGCGATGTATGGTTACCAGAACATACGCATCCTTTTTAACTCCGACTTTCCCGAGAATGTCAGAGTTTGCAATTGCCACATCCTTAAAGTAAAGGCTGTTATCATACATGATATCACCACAAGGTATCACCTTGGGATTATCCACATGGTATGGCCCCACGTTATCCCTTTTGAATCCTTCTGCATAGAGGTTCTCAGCTCCCGTTTGAGTCGGGGTAAAAAGCAAGGTGGATACATGGTCACACATTATTCGATTGATTTCTTCCGGCACTTCTTTTGTGAATGAACGCATGCCAGCCTCTATGTGTATGATGGGCACCCGCAATTTCGATGCAACTACGGCACCAGCCAATGTTGAATTGGTGTCACCATACAGGATAACGGCATCCGGCATTTCTTTGAGCATGACTTCCTCCAAAGCTACTATGATTCCCGCAGTCTGAACACCGTGTGAGCCAGAACCGATTCCAAGGTTGTAATCTTCTCTGGGAATCTCCAGCTGTTCGAAAAACACTTCAGACATATCCCGGTCATAGTGTTGACCCGTATGAACGATCACTTCCTTAACGCGATCAGCATAGGAAGTACGAATCGCCCTTGAAATGGCAGCGGCCTTAATGAATTGTGGCCTGGCTCCTATTACTGTGATTATCTTTATCATGCTAGAAATTATTTAACTTGTCATTTCATCTAAAACCTCGGCCAACTTGCGAGTCAATTGTTCCCGGGAGTACTGTTCAACAGAGCTAATGTTTACCTGCAATTTCCCTGCTTGGTAACGGCTGAACAATTCAAGCAAAAGTTTCCTTAATGATTGCTTGTCGTGGAAAGAAGCTGTGAACCCCGATCCTGTATCGGTTAATATCTTGGCCGCATCGCCATCCGTAGGACCTAAACAAAGCACAGGTCGCTTAGCAGCCAGATACTCGAACAATTTACCTGTAAGAATCCCTTTGGAATTAGGGGTGTCATTCAATATCAGAAGCAGCAATGTGGAGGTTGAGAGTTCACCAGCCACCTTTTCATGAGGAAGATATTCAACGTATTCAACATGATTGGCCAACCCATTTGCTTGGATTGCATCGACAATAGAAATGTCTACCTTACCGGTTAATCGCAATCTGAACAAGCGGCCGAAATCATGATGCTCTTTGACAAGTTCGCCCAAAGCAGCCCATAACTGCAAAGGATTGCGGGATGGGACTAAGGTACCAACATGAGAAACCACAAAGCCAGTACTAGCCACCTCAGAAAAGACAGGAAAATCATCTGCATCATAGCCGTTGGTTATCACAATTGAATCAATACCATGGTTATGCAAAAACTCATCGCGCATTCCGGAACCAACAACTACCACTCGATTGGCACTGACCACCACGGAATGCTCCAGCTGATGGTGTCTCTTGTCAGCCCAAGCGGAAAGTTTTAGCTGATTATAATAATCAATGTTCGTCCATGGGTCGCGAAAATCCGCTAACCAAGGTAGCTTGGCTTTGGAAGCAAGTTTTTGTGCAATCAAATGCATGCTGTGGGGCGGACCACTACTCACTATTGCATCTACAGGATGCTCCTTGATCCATTTGGAAAGGTAGCTCACCGATGGCCGAATCCAAAAACACCTTGCATCCGGTATGAATATGTTACCACGCAACCATACAGATAGCCGCTGAGCCAGGCCAGGTCGCTTTTTCTCCGTCAAAAATCCCGTGTTGATTTTTTCACTTTTTTTGGCACCAATGAAAACCTTGTACAATTGATATGGCACCCAAATGGGCCTTTTGATCACTGTCACGCCTTTAGGCACATCCCGCTCCAAAGAGTAATCAATTACCGGCATCTCACCGTTGGAAGGCGTATAAACAATCGGATCCCATCCAAACTTAGAAAGATACTTAACAAACTTCAGCCAACGCTGAACGCCAGCGCCTCCACCGGGTGGCCAATAATAGGTAATGATCAGAACCCTTTTCCGAGCCAAAATGATGGATTTTGGGGGATTATGATTGTGATTGTCCTCGAAACTCACGAACCGAGATACCCACAAAAGCCAGTATCAAAAGCAATGAACCCGCCAAAGCGATTTTCTCTCCTGTGTAATATACCTCGGGCTCGAATTTGAACTCGACCTTATGCTGACCAGCGGGAATCCGCATGGCGCGCAACACATAATTCACTCTGATATGCGGAACTTCTTTACCATCCACATAGGCTTTCCAACCTTTGTCGTAATAGATTTCCGAGAATACGGCTAACTGTTCTGATAAGGCACTGGTTTGGTATTGAAGCCTGTTGGCACGGTAATCAACAAGCTTAATAGTAGCGGTACTGTCATATTGCATTTGCAAGCCTTCCAATTTGCCTTCGAATCGTTTGTCGATGATAGCTGTTTGAGCAGGATTAAAGTTGGTGAGCGCTGTCATTTCACTGTCAGCGTTGGCAACCATCCTGAATTCTTTCACAAACCACGCGGCGCCACAAGCTTGGCGGTTTGGTTGAACCATCAGCGCTCCCGTTTCGCGCGAGTTACCGATGATGTACTTGGTATTCAACATATCAATAACAGACAAATTGTTTTCGCTGATCTGGTACTCGATCAATTCCTGGTAACGTTTCAATTTGGCCCCATGATATCCTCCTATGCTGTGATGGAGGTATGAAGTACTGGCATCGTTGAAAGTACTTACAGAAGTATTCAAAACACGATACCCAAGTTCTGCATCCTGTAAGATGGCCTGATCGGCCTCTGTGGGCTCAAAAGGTTGCTTCAACCTGGATTTGGAAACAAAGTTGCGGTCATCCAGATAGCGCTTGTCGACCACCCATAGGTCAACCAAAATGAATAATGCTAAAAGCAATACAGCGTTCTGTGACTTCAACATTCCCTTTAAGGAAACCCAAATCAAACCGAATGCGATTGAAATAAAAGCGAAAGACCTAAACGCATCTGTTCTCAATGCGGATGCCCTATCCTGATGAATAGCATCTATGATCCATTGAATGGGTTTTCCATCAGCACCTGCCAATTGCTTATCAACCTCAGCACTGAAATCCATGAACGAAGGAGCGATGGTTGCAAATAACAAACACAATCCTCCAACTATATAATACGACCACAAAAGCGCCTTCTTACGTCTTTCCAAATCCTGCTTGTCATTGAACATTTCCTTCAAGGCTAATGCCGCCAACAGTACGAATGTTAATCCGCAAAACACCAACGACATGGAAACGGTTCGGAACTTGTTGTATCCGGGCAGATAATGGAAAAGAAAATCATTGAAAACCATGAAATGTTTACCCCATGACATGAATAGGAACAACAACGTAGCGATAACCATCCAAATCCGGTATTCCGATCTAACCAACATCAATCCCAAAACGAATAGGAAAATCACAATGGCACCCATGTATACTGGCCCGGCTGTGAATGATTGGCTACCCCAATACAAAGGCACTTGCTTTACGAAAGCATCGGCTTGCATACCCGCATTGTTATCGCGCATAGCTTTATAGGTCTCGGAGTTCTTACCAATATCAGAGCTAGATGGACCACCGATGTAATCCGGTATAAGCATGGTAATTGATTCTCCAATACCATAACTCCATGCGAAAGCGTAATCTTGGTCAAGGCCTTTTGAAACTTTTTTATCGGTTAACTCGGATGGACCGCGTGTGGTATCCTTGCCATATTCCATTGTGGCCCAAAGACTGGTAATGTTGGGTAAGATGGCTAACCCTGCAGCTATTACAAGTGTGATGGCCGCTTTCATAAATGAACCTAGCAAACCTTCCTTCAAATGCTTGAAAAACTGCACTACCCCTAATATGACCAACCCTATGGCCAAATAATAGGTGATCTGCAAGTGATTGGCATAAATCTGTAAAGCAAGACCCATGGATGTAACGGCTCCACCAAAAAGGTATCTTCCATTAAACACCATCACCACACCTGCCACAACAAATGGCATCAAGGCGATAGCATGTAATTTGGAATTATGCCCAGCCATCAAAATGATGAAATTGTATGAAGAAAACGCGTAAGCTATGGCACCTGTAGCCGCCATACGCCAGTCCAATTTGAAACAAAGCAATAAAAGATAAAATCCCAACAAAGAGAGCAGCACATAGCCGTATGGTTCCGGAAATCCCAAAAGCAGGACCTTGTTGACGTAAGAAACTAAATTGTTTGGATAAAGAACCGAAATTTGATAGGCCGGCATGCCGCCGAACATGGACCTAGTCCAAAGAGGCTCTTCTCCGAACTTATCTCGGTGATCGGCAATTTCCTTGGCCATTCCCTCCCACTGTTCGGTATCGTGTTGGCTCAAACCTTTGCCTTGCAGCACCGGATTGAAATAAACGGCGCAGATGGCAATGAAAAACAACACCACATACAAATGCGGAAGCAGTTTTTTGTAATCCGTTTTCATAGGCTATGATTTACTTAGAATTGGTTTATTTGATTTCCTCGTAGTCAACATACTCGCCTCCCTTTTCGGTGGCGGATGGTTTACTGTCACCACTAATGGAAACATGTCCTTCGGGCTTTTGTGGATTGGAAGCCTTATTTCGACGATGCATCTCATCCCGCATCTTTTGTTGCATGTCGGCAAATGATGATGCTACCATGTTTCGCGTAAACATGCGAAGCAGAAGGAAAACACAAAGGATTATCAGTAGGAATTTCAACATGGGATTGTTCTGATTAACGGCTCAGATACATGGACTTCTCCTTGTAGAGGTTTCTGAAATATGGATCTTCAATGGTGTCGATGAAACGAATGGCTTCACCGGTGGATTTCATCTCAGGACCAAGCTCCTTGTTTACATTCGGGAATTTGTCGAATGAGAAAACGGGCTCCTTAATGGCATAACCAAATGAAGCCGGAGCTATTTTGAAATCGGAAAGCTTCTTGGCTCCCAACATCACCTTAGTGGCAATGTTGATATAAGGAACCTGATGGGCTTTGGCAATGAAAGGAACTGTTCTGGAGGCACGTGGATTGGCCTCAATCACATAAACCTTTTCCTTTTTGATAGCATATTGGATGTTGAGTAGTCCGCGCACATTAAGAGCCAAAGCAATTTTGCGAGCGTATTCTTTCATCTGATCCAATACAGATTCCGACAAACTGAATGGAGGCAATACAGCGTAGGAGTCGCCCGAATGGATTCCAGCAGGCTCAATGTGCTCCATCAATCCAATAAACTGTATGTTCTCTCCATCGCAAATCACATCCGCCTCAGCTTCTTCAGCTCTATCCAAGAAGTGGTCGATCAATACGCGATTTCCTGGAAGGTTTTTAAGCAATTTGATTACAGCGATTTCCAGCTCCTCGTCATTGATTACAATACTCATGCCTTGACCGCCCAAAACGTAAGATGGTCTAACCAAGACAGGGTAACCGACTTTATTGGCAACCACTAGCGCTTCTTCGGCTGATTCAGCAACTCCGTAAAGTGGATATGGGATTTCCAAGCTCTTCAACAAATCAGAGAATCGACCACGGTCTTCAGCGAGATCCATACTATCGAATGAAGTGCCGATGATATTGATACCGTTCTGATGTAAACGTTCAGACAACTTCAGCGCGGTTTGTCCACCTAATTGCACTATAACTCCTTCAGGCTTCTCATATTCGATGAGCTCATAGATATGTTCCCAGAAAACCGGTTCGAAATAAAGCTTGTCTGCTATGTCGAAATCGGTTGAAACAGTTTCAGGATTACAGTTTACCATAATAGCTTCAAAGCCCGACTCTCGAGCCGCTAGGATGCCATGTACACAGGAATAATCGAACTCGATACCTTGCCCGATCCGGTTCGGACCAGAGCCCAAAACGATGACTTTTTTCTTATCTGACACAACCGATTCATTTTCCGCAGCAAGTTCTCCATCCGCTTTGCGATAAGCCGCCTCAAATGTGGAGTAGAGATATGGTGTATGCGATGGGAACTCGGCGGCACAAGTGTCAACCATTTTGTAAACCCTTCTTACTCCAATTTCTTTTCTTCGCTGATAAACCTCGTCCTCGTTTACGTTGCCAAGCAAATGTGCGATTTGCGCATCCGCATATCCCTTCTGCTTGATTTCAAGCATCAGGTCGGCTGGTATATTGTTGAGTTGATAGCGACGCAATTCAGCTTCAATCTGCACCAACTGCTGTATTTCATTCAGGAACCACTTATCTACCTTGGTAAGATTATGCACAGATTGAATAGGGACACCAAGGCGAAGTGCCTCCTTAATGTGGAAAAGACGATCCCAAGAGGGATGTTCCATGCTGTGAACAATATCGTCTACACGGGTCCAACCTTTTCCATCGGCGCCCAATCCCAATCGATTTATCTCGAGTGACTGGCAGGCCTTCTGAAGTGCTTCGGCAAAACTGCGACCGATACCCATGGCTTCGCCAACGGATTTCATCTGCAAGCCTAGTGAACGATCCGCCCCTGGGAACTTATCAAAATTCCAACGTGGAATTTTTACAATAACATAATCCAAAGTAGGCTCGAAAAAAGCGGATGTAGAGCCCGTAATCTGGTTTTGTAATTCGTCAAGGTTGTAACCTATTGCCATCTTGGCTGCAATCTTGGCAATCGGGTAGCCGGTGGCCTTGGACGCCAATGCAGAGGAGCGGGAAACACGCGGATTGATTTCGACAGCGATGATGGACTCATCCTCCGGATTGACGGCGAACTGCACATTGCATCCACCTGCAAACTCACCAATGGAACGCATCATCTTGATGGCCAAGTTGCGCATGTGTTGGTAGGTTTTATCGCTCAAGGTCATGGCAGGGGCTACCGTGATGGAGTCGCCGGTATGTATTCCCATCGGATCGAAATTCTCAATCGAACAGATGATGATCACGTTATCCTTATTGTCGCGCAGTAACTCCAACTCGAATTCCTTCCAACCGAAGACAGCCTTTTCAATCAGTACTTCGTGAATTGGGGAGGCCTGTAATCCACGCATCAACTTTTCTTCGAACTCCTCCTTTTTGTAAACAAAGCCGGCACCTGTACCTCCCAATGTGTAGGAAGGACGTATCACCAATGGGTAACCTAGTTTCTGTGCGATTTCCTTCCCTTCGAGGAATGAGTTTGCGATTTTGGAGGGAGCTACCCCAACACCAATATCCACCATGAGTTGCCTGAACAATTCACGATTCTCGGTGGTCTCAATAGCTGCAATGTTCACACCGATTATGCGAACACCGTATTTCTTCCAAATACCACGCTCATCTGCCTCTTTGCAAAGATTCAAAGCAGTTTGACCGCCCATAGTTGGCAATACCGCATCGATCTTGCGCTCCTGTAATATTTTCTCGATGGAATCAGTGGTCAAAGGCAGCAGGTAAATATGATCTGCCGTAACCTTGTCGGTCATTATGGTAGCCGGATTGGAATTGATCAGAGACACCTCAACACCCTCCTCCTTCAGAGAACGGGATGCTTGTGAACCACTGTAATCGAACTCGCAAGCCTGACCAATTATGATTGGACCGCTTCCGATAATGAGGACCGATTTTATTGACGGATCTTTTGGCATAAAATACTGGTTATTAGATTAGTAAACCAGTCCACGTGGGAAGGGGCTACAAGACTGGTCTAAGGGTAAAAATACCATTAAAAAAAATGGGGAATAGCCCTGTGGATAAATAAAGAAGGAGTATTTTTTCACAATATTGAGGGCTATCGTGGATAAACCAAAACGCATTTCTGTGGATTCAGGTAGGATTACTTGGCAGATTCATGTTTATGGATATGGCCCAGAAACACTGATTGCTTTTCATGGATTCAACAGGAGCTATCAAGACCTCTTGGATCTGGGCTCCAAGTTGGAGGGCAAATTCAGAGTCGCAGCCGTTTCCCTAATCCATCACGGCAGTAATTTCGCTGCTACAAATGCCGAAGACGCATTCAATACGATTGAACTGAAAAACGCTTTTATCGAGTTGATTAAGGCCTTGGATATTGAATCCTTTTCGGTGATGGCTCACAGTTTTGGAGGGCGATTGGCTTTGAATATGGTGGAACTGGTTCCTAATAGAATAGACAATTTGTATTTGATGGCTCCTGATGCGCTTCGATACCATCCCGGATACCGTTTCGTAACAGCAACGCAACTTGGACGATACTTGATGGGCAACTTCAGGAAAAACCCAACCAGGGTTGTGGCGTTGATACGATTATTCGCAAAGTTGGGTATTTATACGAAACGGACCTCTGACTATTTCATCCATCAAATCACGCATGAAAAATCCCGGGAATTGGTATACCTAAGCTGGATGTCGCACAGGAAAACCATTCCTAACCTAGCACAAATCGCTATAAACATTCGAAAAAAGGGGATCATAACCCATTTGGTTTTCGGCAATAATGATACGGTTATACCAGTTTCCCAAGGTGAAAGATTCATGAATAGAATCCAACCATTTGGCCGTTTGCATGTTTTGGATTCAGGGCATCGGCTTTACGAGCGAAAAAGCGAATTGGTAACGATTATCCTAAACTGTGAAAAATAAAAAAGCCGTCAGGTAAACCCGACGGCTTTAATATGTTTTTAGGTTAGAATCAATGGTGGCGGCGCATCGTATCCTCATCAGACACGGTAAGCTTGTGACGTCCTTTTGCTCTGCGAGCTGCTAGCACGCGACGACCGTTGGCAGACGCCATACGCTCACGAAATCCGTGCTTATTTCTTCTCTTTCTTGCTGATGGCTGAAATGTCCTTTTCATGACTGTATCTATTTGAAACGGAGTGCAAAAATAAGGATAAAAATCATCCGAAAGCAATTACACCGAATTAATTTCTTAAACACCTGATTTTCAACAAGGCAAGTACACCAACTTCTTGGTTTCGAAGAATTCTTCATCGAACCAATCGTGGATTTCGTGCACCTCAACCCTGTTTTTGAAGGGCATTAGCTCATCTCTCAAATCACCTCCTTTAAGACAAATGATGCCGTTTGGCATGGCATGTTGCTGCTTTTTAGCTATTGACTTTCCAGTCCAAGCATAAATTTCAGACAAAGGAGCAACGGCCCTACTCACTACATAATCGAAACTACCTTTTATGTTCTCGGCTCTGCCCACAATGGTATTCACATTCTTTAGACCCAACACTTGAACCAAATCTTCAACCACCCGCATTTTCTTGGCAATAGAATCTATCAAGGTAAACTGAACTTCGGGAAAACAAATAGCCAAAGGAATACCGGGAAACCCGCCTCCTGTGCCTAAATCCATCACCTTAACATCCGGCTTAAATTTTATAAACCTGGCAATTGACAGCGAATGCAAAATATGCCGTTCATATAGGTGTTCTATGTCTTTTCGTGAGACCAGATTCACGCGCTCGTTCCATGTTGCGTACAATGCCCCAAGTTGGGTAAACCGTTGCAATTGAAGGTCGTCCAAGTTTTTAAAATACTTGGTTATAACGGAAACACCTTCCATGCTGAACTAGTTATTTTGGAAAATGATGGATACTACAATTTGTGTCCAGAGCTCTTCATAATCTGGTACAAGAATTCCCTAGCCCTGAAAAGCTGTGCCTTTACCGTTCCCAAAGGAAGCTTGAGCTCATCTGAAATCTCTTCGTAGGAGCGCTCCTGGAAATACCTTAGCTCCACCAATCGGCGATAACGAGGCTTTAACCTCTCAACAACATCCCGCATCAGGATCACATTTTGTTTTTTCATCATGTGCTCCTCTGGATCAGGGGTGTTGGATTTCACCTCCAAGGTGATTTCTCCTCCGTCTTCAGTATCAAATCCCCTATCCAAGGAAAGGGTCATTTTGCGCTTTTTGCGGATGAAATCGATACAATTGTTGGTGGCAATCTTGAATAACCAGGTACTGAAAGCGTAATCGGGTGTGTATTGCTTAAGATTTCGAAAGGCCTTACCAAAAGCCTCTATGGTCAAGTCGTCGGCGTCGTCACGGTTATTGACCATTTTCAAGAGCATGAAGTAAATCGAATCCTTGTATCGAGACATCAATTCAGCATAAGCCTTCTGGTCTCCATGATCAACTGCATCGCGGACCAAGGCATAGTCTTTAACCGCCTTTTCACTCAAGTTAGGATTCACTTCGGCCGAACCGACTTGCTGTTCATCTGACATTATCTCCAGGTTTTAGGCTTGCTAATTGAATTGGAAAGGGCTAAGGCAGGATAAAGAAACCAAATTACGATGTCAAAAAGCGGCAGCATCCAGAGATTGTCGAGCTCTCCCAGCTTCTTCATTGACATGCCAAATATAATCAATCGGGCTAACAACCAAAAGCCAAACACACCTAAAACCCAATATGGCTGAAACCACACAACCAATAAAAATGCTGTGGCCAACATGTAAATCAGATGAGAAAAAAACATGGAGCCAATTTGCCAACGATGACCAGGCTTGTAATAAGCAGACGTACTTTGATGCCTTCGCTTTTGACGAAACCATCCTCCAAAGGTCTTTTGAGGAACAGACAAAGTGAAAGAATCAGGGTGTATCTGAACCTTAACATTATCTTTTCTAGCGGTTTCGTTTACAAAAAGGTCATCATCGCCCGAAAGAACGTGATTGTGTTTTGCAAATCCTTTATTTTTAAAAAACAATGATTTTCGATAAGAAAGGTTACGGCCAACGCCCATATATGCCTTACCAGCCAGGGCGGCTGATAAAAACTGAATGGCACTAAAAACAGTGTCGAATCGAATTAGTCGATTTAAAAGACCGCCTGATTTCATGTATGCCCCATAGCCTACCACTATTTCAGTTCCAGGACTGTAGGACGAAGTCATCCGACTAATCCAATCAGATGAAACCGGCTTGCAATCCGCATCTGTCAACAATAGCAAATCGTGGGAGGCAGCCTTCACGCCCAAGGATACGGCAAACTTCTTTCCATGAATGTATTTTTCTTGCTCACGGATGGTTACGACCTTCAAATGGGGATAATTCAGAGCCATTTCATCCAAATACTTCTCACTTTCATCCCAAGAACAATCATTTACTACCACAACCTGATAATCCGGATAATTCTGAGTCAAGACCGACAACAGAAACTGCTGCAGGTTTCGCAACTCATTCCTGGCACAAATTATGACCGACACAGGCTCTTTTGAGTCAAATTGATTGGAGGGCCTATGGAAAGCAACCAAAGCAAACCTGAAAAACAAATGCCCAAATTGTACCAATAACGCAATAGCTCCGATTGCAACTACCCACCACTGCCAGGAAAATTCAAAATTCATCATCACGTAAAATCGAGATGCAAAACTAAAAAGGCAGTCAAGAATATAAATTTCTACTTTTGACAAGATATTAACACGTTCGCCAATCCCACACGTAGTATCATGTTTTTCAGCCTCCAACAAGTTGACAATAACAGCAAGGCCCGGGCGGGAGTCATCAAAACCCACCACGGAGAAATACCAACTCCCGTATTCATGCCCGTTGGAACAGCCGGAACAGTTAAAGGTGTACAGCAACGAGATTTGAAAGCTGACACGAATGCCTATATCATACTTGGAAACACTTACCATTTGAATCTTCGCCCCGGAACAGACTTACTCATCAAAGCGGGAGGACTTCACGGATTCATGAATTGGGATAGGCCTATTCTTACAGACAGCGGTGGTTACCAAGTATATTCCCTTGCCGATACCCGCAAAATAAAGGAAGAAGGCGTTTATTTCCGCTCGCACATTGACGGATCCAAAAGGTTTCTCTCTCCAGAAACCTCCATGGATATCCAACGGGCCATAGGCGCAGACATCATCATGGCATTTGATGAATGTACTCCATACCCTTGCGAAAAAAGAACAGCTCGGAAATCCATGGAAATGACCCATCGATGGCTAAAGCGATGTATCACACATCTGGATTCAACCCCATCGCTATATGGATACGAACAATATCTTTTCCCTATTGTCCAAGGCAGCACCTATCCCGACTTAAGGAAAGAATCAGCCGAATTCATTGCTTCAGCAAATTGCCCGGGGAACGCCATCGGCGGACTTTCAGTCGGAGAGCCGGCGGAGGATATGTACGAAATGACCGAAGCGGTTTGCGATATCCTTCCAAAAGACAAGCCAAGGTACTTAATGGGCGTAGGCACTCCGGTAAACTTATTGGAATGCATTTCCCTCGGAGTAGACATGTTCGATTGTGTGATGCCAACCAGAAACGCAAGAAATGGCATGTTATTCACTTCGGAGGGAATCATCAACATCCGGAACGAAAAATGGAAAGACGACCTATCACCTATCGACCCTTATGGAGTGAGTTATGTCGACAACGATTATTCAAAAGCTTACTTGCGCCATTTGATGATATCCAAAGAAATGCTTGGCGCACAAATCGCTACTTTGCACAATATCGGTTTCTATGTTAACCTACTAAGAGAAGCAAGGTCAAAAATCACAGACGGCACTTTCCGCGATTGGAAAAACAATATGATTCAAAAATTAGGCAGGAGACTTTGAGAATGCTGAAAAAAGGACTGAATATTTTGGACCTGTATATTGTCAAGAAGTTTCTAACGACTTTTCTTTTCGCTATCGCACTCATCATCATGATTGCAATAGTTTTTGACATTTCCGAAAAAATAGATGACTTCATTGAAAGGAAAGCGCCTTTTGAGTCTATCGTATTCGATTACTATTTGAAGTTCATACCCTATTTCGCAAACCTGTTTTCACCGCTTTTCATATTCATTTCAGTGATTTTTTTCACTTCAAAAATGGCGGCTCAGACTGAAATAGTCGCCATACTATCTAGTGGCATTAGTTTTCGCAGAATGCTGATGCCTTACATGGCGGTGGCAGCGCTTTTGGCATGCACTTCATATTACCTGAACGGCTGGGTGATTCCCGATGCAAATAAAAAAAGGCTTGCATTCGAAAACACCTACATTAAAAACCCTTACGTGCTTAAGGCCAGAAATATCCACAGGCAAATCAAACCCGGAGAATTCATTTATTTTGAAAGCTTTAACACCATAGAAAAATCAGGATTTCGATTCACATACGAGAAATTCGAGAATCTAGAGCTGAAGTACAAGTTCAGCAGCAATCGTTTGGTTTGGGACAGCACGGGAAACAAGTGGAGAGCTGAAAACTGGTTCATCAGGACAATTCAGAAAGACCAGGAAACCTTCAGCTCCGGAACCATCAAGGATACCACATTTGGATTCCTCCCGGAAGAATTCTCGACTCGAGACAACAACATCACTACATTTGACAATCAAGAATTGGACGCATTTATTGCCGATAAGCGGGCAAGAGGTGCTGAGGGAATACAATTCGACATGGTGGAGCGCTACAGAAGAAGCTCCTTCCCATTCGCTACTTTCATATTGACGCTGATTGGGGTCTCCTTATCCTCTAAAAAAGTTAGAGGGGGAATTGGAATTCAAATCGGCGCCGGCATACTTTTAAGCTTTACCTATATAATGTTCATGCAGGTTACCACCACCTTTGCTACCAATGGCAACTTACATGCTGCTGTTGCAGTTTGGATACCGAATATTGTTTTCGGCATTATCGCAATCATACTTTACGTAAAAGCACCTAAGTGATAAATCAATAGAATTGCCATGAGTACGCAAGAGCGAATTTTCGGACTTGACTTATTCAGAGCCATTGCAATTCTTTGCGTGGTTACCGTCCATGGCGGATTCATTATTAACAAAGCAATCCCAGGATTCCCTGGCTTCAGTGTTCCAGATGGTGTGGAGTTGTTTTTTGTATTAAGTGGTTTCCTGATCGGGGGCATGCTGATCCGACTTAAAGAATCCTCCAAAATAGAATCGATCCCGGAACTTTTAAACTTTTGGAAACGAAGGTGGTTCCGCACTATTCCAGCATATTACCTGGTTTTGATACTTAACCTGGCATTTGCATATTGGGGACTCAACAACGCAAACACCGATAATTTCAACTGGAACTTTGTTTTTTTCTGCCAGAATCTTATCAATCCGTTCACCGACTTCTTCTGGGAATCATGGAGCCTATCCGTCGAAGAATGGTTTTACCTTATCACACCTGCGCTTATTGTTTTCATATCATACATCGTAAGCAAAAAAGCAAAACCCAAACATATTACCTTTTCAGTAATCGTCTTGCTATTGTTTCTTCCATTGATGTATAGATATTCGATCTCTGAAACCAAACTTGATGCATTTTGGTTCGATGTAACCTTTAGAAAAACAGTTATCACCAGGTTAGATGCAATCATGTACGGAGTTTTGATGGCATGGCTCTGCTTTTATTACGAGAGCATCATCCAAAAATGGAGATGGCCATTGTTCATCACAGGAGTTTTGGTTTTTATTTTGACAAAGCGGTTCATTAGCATGGACCCGACCGGTTTCGATGCCATGACATGGCACTTTTCATCTATGGGCTTGGGCTCATCTATGATGCTACCGCTAGCAGCGAGCTGGAAATCCTGCAGGAATTTATTTGGCAAAGCCATTCGCCACATATCGCTCATCTCCTATTCGATGTACCTGATAAACCTTGGACTGGTAGCCATGGTTTTGGAGAAACATTTTATGCCGCAAAACCCATTGCAATCGATAACAATCTACATTTCTTACTGGGTCATAGTTGTAACCGCCTCCACCCTGTTGTACAAGCATTTTGAAAAACCAATGACTGACCTGCGAGACAGGTTCTGAAATGAATTGTACTGACAGAAAACCATAACCTGTCATTTTTTGTTTTACATCTAATGAAAAACCAAACACTCTTTATCTCTCTAGCCATATTGGCTTTTTTTTATCCTTCCTTGCTTGTCGCTGACGGAACAATCACGGGGAAAGTAACGGACATTAAAACCGGCATAGGAATACCGTTTGCTTCAGTTGCCATTGAAGGCACCTCATTAGGCACAACTACAGATACTGAAGGGAAATTCACCATCATTACCAAACAAGAGGGATACATTCGCCTGCTAGTTTCCTGCGTAGGTTATAAGCCCGCTGTTTCGTCTGATATTTTTGTAACCAAAGAGAAATCCCCTTACATTGAAATATCACTCGAATCCGCGTCTACCATACTTACAGAAGTAGAAATCAAAGCACCTCAATTTGTCAAAAAGGAAGAAAGCCCAGTATCCTTGCAAACCATAGGCATCAGGGAAATAGAAAGAAATCCGGGAGGTAACCGAGATATTTCCCAGGTAATACGCTCATTGCCCGGAGTAGCCTCGTCACCTAGCTTCAGAAACGATATCATCATCAGAGGAGGTTCGCCTGCAGAAAACAAATTCTTTTTGGATGGAATTGAAATCCCCGTAATTAACCATTTTCAAACCCAAGGCTCCACAGGTGGACCTGTTGGAATCATCAATGTGGATTTCCTACGTGAGGTAGACTTTTACTCGGGAGCATTTCCCGTTTCAAGGGGAAACGCACTAAGCTCAGTCATGGACTTCAAACAGATCGAAGGTAACAGGGAGAAACATGGCGTTAGGTTCTCCATCGGTTCATCAGAAACAGGAATAACTTTTGATGGACCAATAAGCCCTAAAACCACCTACCTTTTTTCGGCGCGACGCTCCTATTTACAATTCCTTTTCAAAGTTTTCAAATTGCCGTTTCTGCCGACGTTCAACGACATGCAATTCAAATTGACACATAGATTTGATGAGAAAAACGAAATCACCTGGCTAGGACTGGCAGCTTATGATGTATTCGTATTGAATGAATCCGTTAACGAAGGAGTTGAGGACATAGAAACAAAAGAGCGAAATGATTTTTTCCTTAGCTCGATTCCCGAAAACAGCCAATGGAATTACACTACCGGTGTTAATTACAAACGTTATGGTAAAAATGGATTCTCCAGTGTGGTATTGAGCACCAATAAGCTTTTCAATGAATCAGGGAAATACTTCGAAAACAGAAACGAAGACCCAAGCCTTAAAACTGCGGAATATGAATCGGGAGAGTCGGAGACCAAACTCCGCGTTGAGCGTGTGTTATTTGCCGGCCCCTATAAGATTTTAGCAGGAGTAGGGTTAGAATATGTCTCCTTCGATCTTAACGGATTCAACAGCATCCAAACCCCTAACGGTTCCGCCAAGATATCCTATAAATCGGCTATAGATTTCATAAAATACGCTGGTTTCATTTCAGTTAGTCGAGAGTTTTTAGACTCAAAAGCACGCATCACAGGTGGCGTTCGAACTGATGCCACAGGCTACTCCCAAAAAACAAGCAACCCTTTGGAGCAGTTTTCTCCACGTGCTGCATTATCCTATCAACTAACCAAAAAGCTGAGTTTAAACGCAAATGCAGGTATTTACCACCAGCTGCCTTCTTATACGATACTTGGGTTTGCAGACGGTTTCGGCAACTTGCAGAACAAAAGTCAGTCACGTTATATTCGATGTGATCAAATAATTGGCGGTTTTCAGTACAACCCGGATGAATCATCCAAAATCACCCTTGAGGCATTTTCCAAAAACTATTCGAATTATCCATTATCCATACAAAAAGGCATAAGCCTCGCCAACCTAGGATCAGATTTCGGAGTAGTAGGAAATGAATCGGTTGTTCCTGTTTCCTCTGGAAGGGCACAAGGAATCGAGCTGATGGCTCAGCGAAGATCCGCATCCGGCATTTATGGCATTGTTTCCTTAACCTTGGTCAACAGCGAATTCGATTCAGGAAACAACAAATTCGTTGCATCCTCCTGGGACAACAACCTATTTACCACTATTACAGCCGGTAAAAAGTGGTCTCGAAATTGGGAAACCGGTCTCAAATGGAGATATGTAACAGGCCGACCATACACACCTTATGACGTGGCTACATCATCCATCAAATCCAATTGGGATGCAACAGGTGTGGGCATTCTCGATTACAGAAAGTTAAATACACAACGTGTTCCCGATTTCCATCAGCTAGATGTTCGAGTAGACAAATCGTGGTTCTTCAACAAATGGTCATTGAATCTTTATTTGGATATTGAAAACCTGTACAATTTCAAATCCGAAGAACCCGATATTCTATTTGTCAGGACCGATGCAAATGGAAAACCAGTTGAAGATCCAGCAGATCCAACCCGCTACAAAACATTTTTCATCAATGATGAAAGCGGAACGGTTTTACCGACAATCGGTGTTATACTGGATTTCTGATATTTGTTATTGGACCACCAGTTTGCCGTTTACTAAAGCACCATCGCTACGCAAAACCCTGTAAAAGTATAGGCCCCTCGAAAGCCTGGATACATCTACATAGTTGGATGAACCCACAAGTGGAAGTTCCAAAACGGATTTTCCTTTAAGGTCTAACAACTGCAAAACATGTTCGAACCGTGATTCAGCGAGCTGAATTTCAAACGAACCAATTGCAGGGTTGGGAGATACAGAAACTGGAAAAGCAGCCTGCATCTCGTATACGGAAGTAATGCCTATAGTGAAATTGCGGTCGTTAATATCAAAGAATATATTACCATCGCCTTCAACCATCACGCGTGCGGTAGAAGTGTTTACAAAAGGCGCTTGAACTTGAAATGATCCATTATTAGGAACCTGGGAAGCCAATACAATCGGGAATGTTTGCCCGCCATCCGTTGATAACAGAATATTAACCAAAGGCGTGCTAATTGGAGCTAAATCGCTTCCACCTACATCCCATGTGATAGTCTCGGTAGAACCGGCTGCCCAAACCACCCCAGTTACATTTTGAGAGGTAATTGAGAAAGCCTGGCCCGTATTAATCACCTGAACCTGAAAGGTAGTATCATTGTTAGTGACTCCACCGCCATTCAAACGATTATCGCGTACAGTCAACCTGAAGTTCAGCGTTCGTGCGTAGGCAGGCTTGACCTCTCCTATTGTTTGGCTGTTATTCAAGATGTTCAACAATCGAGGGAACAACCTTGTTGGGGAGGAGGTGGGATCAAATGAACGGAAAATTGGTGCATTCCCTATGGGTGCGCTCCAGGTACCAGCTGGACCCAAATCATACTGCTCCCAACAATAAGTTAATGGGTCGCCATCAGGGTCATAGGCATCAGCTGTCATCCTGAAAGGAGTCAAATAAGGAATAATGCGAGTTTGAATGGGATTTATTACTGGTGGCGTATTGCCAGTTGCAGTGACTTGAGGGCAATTGGAACCGAAGCCTGTGGTGGTGTAAATGATGATTTCGTCAAAGCTTTTGGCATGGAAATAGTCATCGCTATTGGTCTGCAAATTGTTGTTACCACAAATTCCAGCGTAAGCCATAATAGTACTTCCGCTTCCCGGCTCATATGCTGCATTGAATGCTCGATTACCCGAACAAGAACCAACTTCACAATTAAAAGTATGATTTCCTCCGAATTGATGACCGATTTCATGGGCAACATAATCAACATCGAAGGGGTCTCCCACTGGAGAAGGTGAGCCTGTTACACCACGAGCCTTGTTGGAGAAATTGCAAACTACTCCGAGTCCGGCTATACCTCCTCCACCCGTACTGAATACGTGTCCGATATCGTAATTGAACCCACCGATGATATTGTTAACTGTAGTCTGATTTTGACCAAGCATAGTACCTCCAATGCTGTTGGTGTATGGGTCATTATTGGGATTCAAATAAATCAATGTATCAGTATTGGGGATAAGGCTGAAACGGATAGCCAAGTCCCTTTCATAGATACCGGAAACTCGATTAACGGATGTTACAATGGCAGAAAGAGCTCCTGCAACAGTACCACCATGAAAGGCAGAATATTCTCCCGTGGCAGCCATTGCCAAACGATAAGTTTTTAGTTGCGTTCCTACTGATCGATTCAATGTTTGTCCAGGGGAACACGGCTGGTGTGCGTCGGTTACGGGACGCAATGTTTCGGTAAGACATTCAAATCTTTTATCGGTTATAAAGTCCTTCTTGTAATAAGCCAGATAGTAATCAGGGTCAGACAACGTAACGGGATCGATAAAATAAGTTCCATTGGGAGAAAGGACCATGGCATGAAACCCCTGCTCGGTAAAATCAAATACAGCGAAAGAGTTGGGGTCTGTGATACCTTGACCAGAGTATGTGGATAAGCTTGGATATTTCTGTTTCAACTGAACTGGTAGAACCTCATTTTGGAAAACAGCAAACTCCATCATGACTCCATCAGGTGAAGGGATGCTGATTACCATAGAATGGGAGCGAGAATTAGCGCCATCCAATATCGGAGCTTGGCCCCAAAGCAACTTAAATTTGTTTGGGTCTATTTGGTAGGCTCTAAATTGGACAGGTTTAATCAAACGCTTCCCATTAAGTCTAACGGCGCTTATATCTATTGGTTTCCACGTTTCAGCATGGATGTGTCCAATGTTAATCAGCGCAAAAACCAATAGAAGTAATGATTTTCTCATTTTATTGGGAGTATTACGGTTGGAAATTTAGAAACCAATATTATGAATTAAAGTTTATTCGAATCCGGTTTTAGCTCCGGTGGGCAAATCATTCTTTTCAAAGACCACATAATGCCATGGCTCTTGATTGCAAACCTGAAGCAATATGCTAGTCCAAGACTTAACCAATACCATAAGTCGAAGTCCCTTTTTCGGATCCTTCTCTAGCCTGACCATTGAACCATCCAATCCAGAAACCTTCCCTGAATAAGCAGAAATCCCATACTTGGAATCAAACTCCAAAGGAACAGATGCTGAACGGGAAAGTCTTGCGAAAACCAAGGAGCCGTCCGACATAGGCAATTGAACTGTTATTGTATCGGTCAACCCTTTTGAATTCCGTAATTGACCAAAAACGTAAGAAGTGTCTGGTTGAACTAGTCGATAACGATTTGGAACAGAAACATCAGACTGGCACGGGAAACCACCATGTTTTTCCTCTGATACTTCCCAAAATGCCCCAAGGGAAGGATTTGAATTGTCAGGTTCTGTCTGTAAATCAGAAAACCTCCTATTACATCCCGGCGAAATCGATGCAACAAAAAAAATGAAAATCGTGTATTTGAGGATGTTACGACACACTTGCTAAAATTGCGCAAAAATTTAATTTAAAGTTAGAACTACCCTTCATTTTTGCCAACTTTACAATAATGGATACTTTCATAGATGAAATAGCAAAAGAATTAATTGCCCAGGGATTGTCGGACCCAAGTAAGGTGAGTGTGGTCTTCCCAACAAGAAGGGCATGTCTTATTTTCAGAAACCGTTTTGCCCATCATATTGGAAAACCTGTATGGGCGCCGAAGGTAATGTCGATTGCCGATTTTGTTTCAACCAGTTCAGGCTACCCCGTAAGCGAAGAAATGGAATTGTTAACCACGCTTTACGATGTGTACAAAATCCATTGGCCGCAGCATGACTTTGGAAAATTTTACCCTTGGGGAAGAATGTTGCTTGGTGATTTTGATGAAGCCGACAAACAAGTGGAAGACCCCGTATTTATGTTTAGGAACATCGCTGAACTTAAGTTGATTGATGCTAAATTTCTTCCTGATGCAGAATCATTGAAATTCCTTACTGGTTTCATCAAAACCATGGACGTGGGCAGTCTCACCAAGCTACAAAAGGAATTTGCCGAAAACTGGAACAACCTAAGATCTATTTACGAGGGATTCCAACAGGAGCTAACCAAGAGAAACCTATCTTACGAGGGCAGAAGCTACCGACTGTTCCTCAAAGATCTGAAGGAGGGGAATTACAAGCCTAATCACGAAAAGATAGTATTCGCGGGTTTTCATGGGTTTTCATTAATTGAAGAAAGGATGATTTCAGAGTTAGGCAAACTGACCAAAACTGAAATAAAATGGGATACGGATGACCTTTATGTGAAAGACCCATTGCATGAAGCTGGCGCCTACTTCCGTGAATCGGAAATCCTCAAGACACATCCAACAAAACCAACTGATCGAATATCAACAAAACCAAAAGTAATCGATATCATATCCGTACCATTGTTGGCTGGTCAAGCAAAACTAACAGGTCAATTACTGAAAGACATTTGCAAGGAATCTCCTGAATCCATTCAACGGACTGCCGTCATTCTGCCGGATGAAAAGACCTTGCTACCTGTGCTTTTCGCAATACCTGAGGAAATAAACTCCCTCAATGTCACGATGGGATTTCCATTGAAGCAATCGCAATTCGCCAGTTTTATAGTAACACTAAAGAGGCTAGCAGAAGCAGGTGTTAAAAGCGCAAATTGAGAATGTTTATTCGACCTCAGAATGGTAAAACAGACCATAGCTCACCCACTCATTGCATCATCATTTTCAATCCAAAGACCCGATCCGAAAATACATGAATGGAGGTTGAACAGTAATCAAATTTCAGATTTATTCGGATTTGAAGATGCGGTAAAGGTATTTAAAGGTGCAGAAGACTCTTCAAGTACTTTTCAAAATGTATCAAACTTGTTATTGCTGATTGTCGAAAACGGCACAAATAGGCCTGGCTTTGAAAATGACATATTGCGTTTCATGGCAGCAGAAATTCAAAAAGCGGAGAATCTTTTAAAAAACCATTTAACCGAAATTCGCACAGAAACAGCTTGGACAATCATCAGAGACTTGGTTAATGCATTAAGAATACCGTTTTCTGGCGAGCCCGTTCAAGGACTACAAGTAATGGGTTTTTTAGAAACCCGGGGGTTGGATTTTGAAAACATCATTTTACTAAATGTAAACGAGGGAGTATTGCCTGCAGATGGCCAGCACCACTCGTTTATCCCATTCGCTCTACGGAAGGCTTTCGGTTTATCAACTTATTTGGAGCGTGAATCATCCTACGCGTATCATTTCTATAGATTACTGCATAGAGCCAAACGGATATACCTAACATACAATTCGGAAGCCGGGGCAACTGGCGGTGGCGAGCCTTCAAGATATATCCAACAATTAATTCGCGAAGTCGGTCCAAAGTCATCTCCTAACATAAAAATAAATCAACGATCGGTTGCAGCTTCTTTGGGTTCACCGTCATATGAACCCATATCCATAACGAAGGACGCTTCAGTAATGGAGACCCTACAGTACTTTATTAAAGGGGCAGAAACGGAAAAACGAGGTGCATTGTCTAGCACGGCAATTTCTACTTATATAAATTGCTCCTTACAATTCTATTTTAAACATGTTGCGGGGCTTCGTGAAGAACAAGAAGATTCAGAAAAAATTGATGCTGCAGGATTTGGAAATATCCTGCATAAGGTCATGGAATTGCTTTATGCTCCATTCCAAGTAAAATTCGTTGCGAATGACGACGTGAATGAGATGTTGTTAAAAAGCAATCGGTTGGTAGAAGACGTGGTTGATGATGAGTTTTCAACAAAATACAATCAACTTCAAGGAACCGATATACTGACGGGAGAAGTGATAAAAACCATGGTGGTAAAGATTTTAAAGGCAGATCAAAAATCAACGCCTTTCACCATTGAAAAAACCGAAGGAAGATTCAATACATCTATTGAAATCGGGCAGGAAGAAATCAATTTGACAGGAATTTTCGATCGCGTCGATTTGGTGAATGATGGCTATCGTATTATCGATTATAAGACGGGCAATGTGGAACTCGAATCAGCCGGCATTATCGAACTTTTCAAGAATCCTAAAAAGAAAACACTTTTCCAACTACATCTTTATAAATTGCTTTATGAAAGCATTCATCCTGAAAGAAATGTAAAAGCCGGGTTTTATGCAGTCAGGCAGTTGAAAGATGGGGTATCCTTCCCAAAACATGGAATTGACTCTGAAAAAATGAAGGAATTTAAGAGCCGACTAGTTGAATTACTTAACCAAATTTATAATCCTGACATCCCCTTTTTGCAAACGCACGATTTGTCAAGATGTCAGTATTGCCCTTACACAGAACTTTGTAAACGGTAAAATCAGTAGTGCTTTCTTGCTGTAGATCCTTTTGAGCCAAGAGTTTCCAAGACGGAGGATGTTAGTGAGAGTATAATACTAAAAGCCAAAGCCCACCAGAAGCTATCAACTTGGAATCCGGGCACCATCCAAGCCGCAATCAGAACAATCAAGGCATTTATAAAAAAAAGGAAAATGCCAAATGTGAAAACCGTGATTGGAAGTGTCAAGAAAATCAAAAGTGGCTTAACTATCAGGTTTAAAATCGATAAGACCAAGGAAATTATTATTGCAGCTGGCACACCACTCACACTTATACCTGAAAGCATCCAATCAGTGATGATGACCGCCAAGGTCATTGTCACCAAACGTGCTAAAAAAACAGCTAAACGATTCATACTGCCAAAGTCATTTAAAAAGATCAGTCATTGTCTACAAACTTGTAACCCACGCCTCTTACAGAAATAAAATATTCCGGGTTGGCGGGGTCAACTTCAAAATACTTTCTAAACGACACAATGAAATTGTCTATGGTCCGAGTTGAAGGATAGACATCATAACCCCAAACCGTTTCCAAAATATGCTCTCTTGAAACCACCTCGTTCCTGCGTTCCACCAACAACTTTAGAAGCATGAATTCCTTTTTTGTGAGTGGCGTCTTCTTTCCGTCTTTGGATGTTATCTCCTGAGAGATGAAGTCAACAGAATTGTTTCCAATGGTGATTTTAGTGGGAAGAGAAACAACAGCATTGGTTGACCTTTTTAGGAGATTTTGAACGCGCAATAGCAATTCCTCTAGATTGAAAGGTTTGCTCAGGTAATCATCTGCGCCAAGCTTTAAGCCCATTACGCGATCAGAGCCAGTGTTCTTAGCTGTTAAAAACAGAATTGGAACAGAGTTATTCTCTAGCCGTATGGATTCACAAACGGTGAATCCATCCATTTCGGGCATCATTACGTCTAGAATAACCAGATTGAAGCGCTCGGATTTAAAAGTTTTAAGTGCGGATTTACCATCAGATACGGCACTGACTTTATAACCTTCCAATTCAAGGTTCAAGCGAATTGTTTCATTCAAAGAAGGCTCATCCTCCGCCAACAATATTCGATATTTCATAGGCCTAATTAAAGTCTAAATTTTACCTGAGCGAATGCTACTGATTCAATAACACTTTAATATCAAGTTGGTTTACATGCTTAGCATCAAGAGTCTGCTATATTAAGATTACGTGGACAAAGAACATGTAAAAAAATCATAAAATGATGAATATCAATAATATACCAAATATGGTTAAAGACTATTATATTTACACTATAAAACCATTTAAGAAAAGAAATCCTTCTAGCATGAAAAAACAATTACTCTCATTACTATCATTGGTTTTGTTGTTCAACCAATCTGTTTTGGCCCAACATGATCGCTGCGGCACCATGCAACATCATGAATACTTAAAAACAGTAGATCCAAATTACGAATCAAGACAGCAGGTGATAGACCAGCTTATGCTCAACAGCATGGAAAACGACCCTAGCTGGAAAACAACAGGCATTGTTACGATTCCTGTAGTTTTTCACGTTCTCTATAGCACCAATTCTACCACACAAAACATATCCAATGCCCGTATTCAAGCGCAATTGAATGTACTCAACAGCGATTATGCTGCAACGAACTCAGACACCAGTTTGATACCAACAGTTTTCAAACCATTGAAGGCAAACACAGGAATCCAGTTTTGTCTAGCCCAGCGCGATCCGCAAGGAAATCCAACCGATGGCATTATCCGTAAACAAACTACGGTCACTTCATTCAGCACTAATAATGGTATCAAGTTCAATGCTCAAGGTGGCGACGATGCTTGGCCTGCCACACAATATCTAAATATCTGGGTAGGAAACCTAGGAAGCGGCCTTTTGGGGTATGCCCAATTCCCAGGTGGAGCTGCTGCTACAGATGGTGTTGTTTTGCTGAATGGTTCTGTTGGGGGACCAGGAGCTCTGGGAACTACCTCATCCTATAACAGAGGAAGAACAGCCACTCATGAAGTGGGACATTGGTTGAACTTACGCCATATCTGGGGCGATTCAAATTGCGGTAACGATTTCGTAACCGACACCCCGCTTCATACTACTTCTAATTTTGGTTGTCCAGCATTCCCTACCCTGGCTACCAATTGTTCAGGAAGCCCTCAAATGATGACTATGAATTACATGGATTATACCAATGATGCCTGTATGTACATGTTCACAGAGGGTCAGGGCATTCGCATGAACACGTGCCTAACCTCAACACGTGCGGCATTAAGTGCTTCCCTTGGCTGTGTACCAGTAGGGCTTAGTGAGCCACAAGATCTTGGTATTTTCATTTACCCAAATCCTACCGATGGAATCCTGAACATTGACAACCTATATAATTACGGAGAGTCGGCCATGGTTAGGGTTCTTAATTCCGTTGGACAAGTAGTTGCTATTCACCAGATCAGTGATTTCAGCGGCACCAACTCCATAGACCTGAGTTCTCTAAAAAACGGCATTTACATGGTGGAGATTTCATCCGATCGTAAAATGGCTGTCGAGAGAATCGTTCTCAACAAATAATCGGAATTCACTAAAGTTAAAGCCCTGGAAACAGGGCTTTTTTTATGCCTTTAGGTCTGCTATCATTTGTAAATTTGCGTAGGAAAAACAATAGCTGTCAACCGTTGTTTAATCATTTATATGAATCGAGAAATCATACACGAAAATGAAACATTGAATGCCATCAGCCAAAAGGTGCTGCGTGGAGAAAGAATCAATGTTGATGAATGCGTTGCATTATATGAACTTGGCGATATTGGCTTCTTAGGGCAGTTGGCCGATGATATTCGAATGAATAGACATGGTAAAAACACCTTTTTCAATCGTAACTTTCACATCGAACCAACTAACGTTTGCGTCTTCTCTTGCAATTTCTGCTCCTACTCACGTCAGTATAAAAACAGGGAAGATGGCTGGGAGCTCAGTATAGACCAAATGGTTGAAAAGGTCAAAGCTTACGAAGGCCAACCTATCACTGAAGTACACATTGTTGGAGGCGTGCATCCTAAAATGGATTTGGAATTTTTCAAAATCCTTCTGAGCTCAATCAAAGCCATAAGGCCCGATTTGCACATTAAAGGATTTACTGCAGTTGAGCTGCATTATATGATTCGTAAAGCTGGAGTAGATTACAAGACCGGACTTTCCATGCTCCATCAAGCCGGATTGGATTCGTTGCCGGGTGGAGGAGCTGAAATTTTCGATAACGAAATCCGTAATCAAATATGTGCCGACAAATGCAATTCTGATGAATGGCTTGAAATCCATCAAACGGCACATGAACTTGGCATGGCATCTAATGCCACCATGCTTTACGGCCACATTGAAAGTTATAGACATCGAGCTCTTCACATGGAACGGCTTCGCAGCTTACAAGACAGTACCAAAGGGTTCAACACGTTCATTCCACTGAAATTCCGGAACAAAGACAATGACATGTCAAACATCCCGGAAACCACCATGGTGGAAGACTTGAAAAACTATGCAGTATCCAGGATTTTCATGGACAACTTCCCCCACATAAAAGCATATTGGCCGATGATTGGAAGGGAAACGGCAGCGATGAGTCTTTCATTCGGTGTGGATGATTTAGACGGCACAATCGACGACTCAACGAAGATTTACTCAATGGCCGGATCTGAAGAACAAAATCCAACTTTGACCACAGAGGAACTTGTCAAGTTAATTCGTGATGCTGGTAAAACACCTGTAGAGCGTGACACGTTGTACAATACTGTTAGAACATTCGAAGAAGTTGATATCTGAAATCAACCTTCTGTACCTCTCGAAGAGGTATAGGCACGCCACTTATCCAGAATAGCATTTAACCCCGCCGGAGGGTCTTTTTCAAAATACAACTCTTTGCCTGTAGATGGGTGGATAAAACCTAATGAACGGGCGTGCAGAGCTTGACCGGGAATCAAGGAAAAACAATTCTCGACAAAAGACTGGTATTTGGAAAAAGTGGTGCCTTTCAAAATCCTTTTACCTCCGTACGTTTCATCATTGAAAAGTGGGTGACCGATATGCTTCATATGCACCCTGATTTGGTGTGTTCGACCTGTTTCTAAACGACATTCGATCAGAGTCACATAACCGAACCTTTCCAAGACCGAAAAATGTGTAACAGCGTGCTTACCATGGTCGCCCTCAGGATATACCTCCATGGATTTCCGGTCAGTTTGGTTTCTGCCAATATGTCCAACAACCGTTCCATTATCTTCAGAAAAATCCCCCCAAGCCAAAGCCATATAACGCCGCTTAATGGTTCGGTCAAAAAATTGCTTCGCCAAATGCGTCATGGCCCTCTCATTGCGTGAAACCACTACCAATCCGGAAGTGTTTTTATCTATGCGGTGTACCAATCCCGGACGTTCCGTTTCAGATTCAATTGACTGACCTAACTTATCTGGATGGAACTTGTAAGCCAAAGCATTCACCAAAGTGCCTGTGTAGTTTCCGTAACCTGGATGAACTACCATTCCCGCAGGCTTGTTCACGATAACGAGATCCTCATCCTCGTAAACCACGTCGATTGGGATATCTTGTGCAATTACCTCTACCAAACGAGGCGGATGGGCAAGAACGATGGTAATCAAGTCTCCAGGTTTAACCCTATAACTTGACTTAACCGGTTTTGCATTTACCAAAATGCTTCCTGCTTCAGATGCGTTTTGTATTCTGTTTCTGGAAACGTTCTCCAAACGCATCATCAGAAACTTGTCTATCCTTAATAACGATTGACCCTTGTCGACCAATATTCGATGATGCTCATAAAGCTCATCTTGCTCGTTTTGTTCCTTGTCGAAATCAGAATCCATCAAAACAAATCAAGGATGTTGCACTACAAGCCTTGCTAATCGAATCGTACCATTCCCAAAATCGGAAACACGAACCATGTAAGTGCCATTGGCCAGATCCGAAACAATTACAGGACTAACAATATTATCAGTTTTGTAAACCAAGCGTCCTGAAATATCCATGATTTCCAACATAGAACTACAGCAAGTTGATAGAGTTGATTGAACAAGAAAATAATCATCAGCAGGATTTGGATATATATTCAATGGAGTTATCTGCTCCACCACCGAAGTATTGGACGTGTAAAGCTCTAGGCCACTGAAAACTGGACGAATCATCCACATACCTGGCAATTGCGACTGCACCCAATTCCCTGATGTGTTGAAGTATTTTTTGGAAGGATCGGCTAGTGTATTAATATCCAAGCCAATATTTAATAAAACCGAGTTGTTTTGAATAAAGCCAAAATACCAAGTGCCGGCAGTCAAATAAACCGGATCGGTTATATAGGTTTTGAACTTATTCAAACTATCGACGTACATTGGTGTTTGATTGAATTTCTCATAAACAGGGTTTCCCTGGGGTCCTGAAGCGTTGCCAGACCATATGGCTAAGCGAAATTGTTGAGAAGCAACGCTTGTGCCGGATTGGGCAAAAAACATATTGATCCCACGTAATGTGTCGCCTTGAAGCAAATCAAAGCGATAAGCAAGTTTGGCATTTATTCCATTGATACCGTAAGCAAGTTCGGCTGAACCATCATCGTGGGCATAGTAATCGTAAAAATGTTGCCTATGAACGAGTGTGTCATTGATAGTAAAATCGTCAGGAATACCTCCTGATGTTTGACCAAGCGAATAAACCGCATCAAAATAAGTTTGATCAACAGCACTTAAATCATCAAAAAAAACTGATGGAGTGTAACTGGAAGGGGGTACCGTATTGGTATTTGAAGGAATAATGATACTGTTGGCTCCTCCACCTCCAAAAAGCTGTGTTTGATTTCCAGTTCGGCTCACGATCTTACCTGATACACTTAAAGGAAAGGGACTTCCATCATTATTATTTCGAACCAATAACTGGGCTGAATTGTCGATCAAATTTATTTTTTGGCTAGATGAAAGACCATTATAATGAACCCATGGCACGGCAGAATAACCATTGATCAAAGAAAAACCCTGATTAACGAAAGCGTAATCCCGTATCAAATCATAGTCTGGAGGTAGAAACTTATTCAGATATACATAGTCGACATTCCAAATATCGAGCATTCCATTTTGTGACCCGAAATTCCTGAATCGGAACTTAAAACCTGTTTGACGAAATACTGGATTGTTTATGGATATCCTAACTTTTGTGAAAACAGTATCACCGGCTGAAGTGCCATTAGCGGACCAAACAGATTGCCAAGTTTGGTTTGCAACATTAAAAAACTGAAGAGACAAAGAGTCTGTAGCCTCGGGGTTGTCACCCCTACCCTTACGTTGATAATAAAACACAAAAAACAGACTATCGCTGGAAAGATAGGGAACCCCATTCTCGTCATCAAACAAATCCAACGGCTTGGATGTAAACACGTCACACAATCCAGCCGCACCCGCATTCACATTATTGTATGCATTTCCAAACTTATCCAAGCCATCGAAGGTAGCACATCCAACTGTGGGTGGGTTTATCCCGAATCCATAATTGACATACACACTGCTGTCACTCCACATTGTTGAATTAGGCCAAGCTGATTCCCTTGAAAAATCATCAAAGAATGGCAGCTCCAATGTATCCAAGACTGAGGTGGATGTTCGCAAAACGCTGGCATCATAGGTCAATCGTTGTAATACGCCATTCCCTTTGAGTGGGACGATACGCTCATTCTTGGCAATACCCTGTTGAGCAAAAGCGGTGTGAGGCAGGATAAAAGCCAATGTAACAAAAAACGATAAAAGCGATTTATTCAATTTCTTCCTCATCGGCATTGGGATTAATGTAATTTGAATTCAGGATATCTTCAGACTCGGTCATAAACAAATCAACGGATTCACCACTCAGCACTGATTCTTGTATGCGAAACTGCGGGTTTTGCCTGTATACTTTGCAATTCATGGAGTCTACCACTGAAGCATCGAACAAGGTAAGGCCGGGCTTTAAACCTGATGTTTGCAAAACATACAAAGCCTCCTGAAACGTAAGGCCATATAAGTTTGGCAAAAGCACTCGACTAATTTCAAGACCTTGGCCAATTACCAAATCTACGACAGTTCCTTTGTCTACCTTAGTTCCAGCCTCTGCTTTTTTCCCGTTGATCTGCATTTCCAATACAGCATTTTCGGCAATATCAGGCCTAGGAATCAATTCGCCACGCACCAAGCCGAATGAACGTAACGTGGACTCCGCCTGACGCAAGGAGTTATCGATTAAATCCGGCAACATTACCTCCGGCGGATTTTTGCGAGTTATGGTAAAATATAGCCTCCGACCTTCTTTCACAAGTGATCCTGGTGCTGGATCTTGATCCAATATTATCCCAGGTTGCTTTTTTGAGTCATACGTGGAAGAATCACTTATTTCGATTTTAAAGCCCTCATCTTCCAATTGGTCTCTAATATCGGCAAGGCTTTTGTTTGTCAAATCAGGAACTTTGATGAAATCCCCATGCCGGGTATATATACCAAGCCACAGATAAATGCCACCATAAAAAAGCACTAATGCGCCAATACCGTAAAGCAAAAGCCTTCCAAAGTGTTTTGAAGATATGAAAGCTCGTAGGTCATTCATTTCCTGGAACCCGTTTGATTGGGGAGTCGCTGATTGCGTTGTATGCCGAAATCAATAAGTTTGTCGATAAATTCGAATGGTTTATAATCATTGATTGCCGCCTGATGGAATATACACGTGGCTGGCGTCATTCCTGGTAATGAATTTACCTCGATGACCAAAACCTCCACTTTCCCATCTCGAAATATCCTGACAAAAGCGTCTATTCGAGCATACCCTTCAACATTCAACACTTTTGCAGTATGTTCAAGAACTTTTTTTACTTCAGCTGAAATTCTTTTGTTTTCAATCGGATCTGAACTGTACCGTGCAGGAGTGATATTTTGACCTTGACCCGCAAGAAACTTTTCCTCCAAAGACAACACATCTCCTTCAGACAATGCCTCGGAAGCCTCGAACACCTCGTATCGAAGTTCTCCATTGGCAGCATAGAAGGTCATCAGTCCTCCCGTAATCTCCAAAAACCTATCTGCTTCAGATTTTGAAATCAATTCTTCAACAAGGAAGCGATCTTTTCTTGGGAACTCCTCTTTAGGCTTGATTTTCAGAATTTCTGATGCCGGAATCAGCAGTTCATCAACTTCCCTGAAAATCAACTCGCAAAACGCGTGCAATTGGGCGCTATTGCGGATGATCTTGACAGCAGAGCTACAACCATCATCAACAGGTTTAGCGATTATCGGATAATTGAATGACTCCAAAACGATATCCTCGAAACGAGAAGGGTCTTTGCGCCAATCGTTGCCAAGAAGAACCATATGCTTGGCAGCATGAACCCCATTAGACATCAAAATCTCATTGGTTTCAAATTTGTCAATGGTGATTTTTGATGAAGCAGGTCCAGACCCGTTATAAGGTAGACAAACGCGATCAAGATGGGATTGAACTTCACCATCCTCACCAGGTCTACCATGCAATGCGATGAAAACACCATCAACCATGCTAGGAAGCTCTGCATAGGCAATCTCAAAAGGAGGCTTCAACGCGTTGCCGTCAGAAAACAATTCAGTGATCTCATTACACTCATCTATGATATCCTGCAACACAGGATGCCTGTCAAAATGCAAAACCTTCTCCCTTATATCGTCTGCATTGTCTTTGAGCAAAATGTTAATTGGAATAACATGAAGCTTATGAGATGCACTATCGCCTGAAAGAAACAAAGGAATCGGCGTGTATTTTTCAGATGAAGATAGTTTCTCGAATATGTTCCGCCCGCTTTCAACAGAGATGTGCCTTTCAGAAGAGTAGCCACCCAAAATCACCGCAATACGTTTTTTCGAATTGGAGGACTTTTTGCATTCATGCAAAGACCTTTCCAGACTTTGAATTAAACCAAGACTTTTCCTCAAATCATTTGAACCAACTTCCCTACGCCGCAATGATCGGTGTATGATGAAAGTGATAAACTGTGATGGAGTCAATCCGATTTCTGCCGCCTGATGGAAAAAGAAGGATGATGGAAGCATCCCGGATGTAGTATTTGGGTCGTTTAAGAATATTTCTCCTTCAGCAGAGAAAAATCCATCTATGCGAGCATAAACACCAAAGCCCAATGACTCAAACAGCCTGCAGCAAGATTCCCTGATTTGCCCAATGGATTCCGTTGGCAGATCTATTGGTGTAATCTTACGAGAAAGCCCAGGTAGATATTTGGATCTGTAATCATAAACCTCCGAGCCCTTTCTGATCTCTGTTGGTGGCAATGCTATTGGCTCACCTTGCAAACCATCAATTACAATACATGAAAACTCCTTGCCTTTAATGAACCGCTCGAACAAAACCGTCTGCTCACTATCCAAAGCCTCCAACAGGTATTCATCGCCTTGCTCTGAGAATAGTTGATTCAAATTCGATAACAGCTCTTCAGGATGATAAATCACCTTACCGGAGATAATCAACGGCAATCCGATTCCTTCGCGTATATCTGAAAGAGTCCTGACATATTCAACCTTTTGCTGATGGTTGAGTTCTGTCCAGAAAGATCTTTTAATTCTCCTTATGAAGAAGGATCGATCTACAGCGTTTCCAAAGGCATCGGCGTCCAACCCATCAACAAAAGAGACTCCAATGGATGAACCTTGGTTAGCAGACTTGACAACAAAAGGAGCTCCAACTTTACCTGCAATTAACTTCATCATCGAATCACGGTCGGAAATCGACAGCCAAGTTTGTCGGTCGATTGAAGTGAATTCAGGCACCTTGAAACCATACCTAGCCATCAAGTCCTTTTGCAAATGCTTATTCATCCCAACAGCCGAGGAAAAAATTCCAGTGCCAGAATAAGGCACTCCGTAAAACTCTAACATTCCTTGAATGCGACCATCTTCTCCATTTGTTCCATGCAAGCACAGGAATGCAAAATCGATCAAAGAAGTCAATGTCGAGGGCTCAATACGAGTACCTAGTTTTGATGTAAGACTCAATTGTGATGGCGGATCCAAATCGCCTAAAGATTCGGCATAAACCTGATAACCATTTGACGAATGCTCGACCTTGTTAAAAGGCGGATAAAAATCCCGAATACTTCCTTTGTAAATATACTCCCAATCAAGGATAATCAGATTATTGAATGAGTCAATGAAAATCGGAATTGCTTCAAAAAGGGACTTATCAAGATTATCGTAAACCGTACGCCCTCCAGCAAAGGAGATTTCCCGCTCCATTGATGTACCTCCAAAAACGACTCCTACTCTGATTTTCATCCTGCAACAAAGTTAACAAAAAGCAGGTGTTTACAGGCCCAGCCCACCTCTGAAAATTCAAGATATAAACACGTTGGTGTCGACGCCCAATACTATGCTTTTTCAACCCGTGCCAATACAAGCCAATCAATCATCTTTTTTACGGCTTGAGCCCTATGGCTGATCTTATTTTTTACAGCCGCATCCAGCTCAGCAAAGGTTAGATGATTGCCATCAGGGATGAAAACAGGGTCATAACCGAATCCACCTGCGCCCGCTACTGCTTGTGCGATGACCCCATCAACCCTCCCCTCAAACACCACTTCTTTCCCTTTGTATATCAATACTATAACACAAATAAAATGAGCCTTTCGATTGGTTTCATCATTAAGCTCCTTCAAAAGCTTTTGGACATTTGCAGCGGAGGAGGCGTTTTCACCAGCGAATCTGGCTGAAAAAATTCCTGGACCACCATTTAACGCATCAACTACTAACCCCGAATCATCAGAGAAAACCGAAAGTCCTGTTTTACGAGCCACATACCTGGCCTTTATCAAAGCATTTTCGGTGAAGGTTAATCCGTCTTCTATGATTTCCTCAACAACGCCAACTTCTCGCATCGATTTTACTTGCAGCCATGGGGGCATCAATAATTGCATTTCCGAAGCCTTATGGCTGTTCCCACTGCAAAAAATCAGTTCAACATTTGACATGATCAGCTGGATTGACTTGGCTTCCTTTTGATCCAGGTTTTGGATCCCATATAACGTCTTCCTCTTAGAGTAAGAAAAACTCGGGCATTGGCTATACAGCTTACCATATGGAATAGCTTAAGAAGACCATGCGAGTTTTTAAGTGATTGCAAATGGACGTCTATGAACTGTTCAGTCAAAAAGCCGTCAATATCAGAAACCTCCTCTACTGTAGGATTTTCACGTTTAATAAACTCATCACGCAACTTACGAAGGTTTGTTATGGAACAGCGAAGCAATTCAGGAGTAACGCTGAAGTTGATTCGATTTATCATTACCCGTTGAACGAAGTAATCATATTGACAGGAAAAATAATCGTGTAGGTTCCTGAAAGAAATTCGATTATGAGTCGATATCTGAATGGATTCGAATTTATGAGAAACACTTTGGAAGTTTTTGCGAAGCATGTACAACGGCTCATCAATATTCACGAAACGCTTCCCTTTAAGCAGCAACCTGCTGAAAATCTCATAATCCTCCGAATGCAGGTATTCCTCATCAAAACGATCGTCAATCATCAATGATCTGCGAAAAACAACACATGGGTGCAACACAGGAGTACTGAAAAAACAAACGAATTTCAAACCCATTGGGGTGCAAGCCTTAGGGTATACGCGCGACATTTTGCGACCCGATTCAGACAATGAATAACACCCCGCAGAGGCAAGGTCAAGGGACTTGTCGCCTTCTAAAACATTAACCAATGTTTCGATTCTGTTTGGAAGCGACACATCATCTGCGTCCATACGGGCAACATACTCACCTGAAGAAAAGTCCAAGCCTTTGTTCAAAGTGCGTATCAATCCCATGTTTGACTCATTAAAAACAGGTTTGATGCGGGAATCTCGTTGCGCGTAATCCAAAATAATATGCTTCGTTTGATCCTTGGATCCGTCGTCTATCAATAAAACCTCCAAATTCCGGTAGGTTTGACTCAATATGGAATCCAGTGCTTCAACAAGAAACGCCTCAGCATTATAACACGGCATCAGGACGGAAACCAAAGGCTGACTCCCATTTGTATGGCCATATTGTGCTGCTCCTGACATTTACCCTCAAAATTACATTTTGCTCTCCAAATGCCGCAAACAATCTGAATAGAGTTTATCCAAAGAATCGTATTTTTTGCGGTAGTCATACCCCTTTTCAGCCACTTTGCCCCCCTCTTCCACCATCCCCATCACATCAATTGTATTGTCAAAAATTGAGCAAACAGCCTTATAAACAGCCTCAGCATCCCTATGGGGCACCACAAGGCAATTGACTCGGTTTTGAGCGTATTCCAACGCAACGCCACTGATGGTAACGACTGATGGAATTCCCGAGGCCAATGCCTCAATGTACGTTTGACCGAAAGCTTCCGAAGTAGCGGAAACTGGCACATGTACAAAGCAGTCAAAATTCAAATAAAGGGCCGGTATATCCTTCTCAAACTCAACCAAACGATAAGATGACACGGGAAGCTCCTTCAAAAGCTCCAAAACATCCTCCTTGAATGGAACTAAAGCATTTGCCAATACCAAGACGGTATCCGGTTTTGCATTTAGCAACATTTTGAATGCCTGAATAATGTACTGCACTCCCTTCCACTCAATGAACCTGCTAACAACACCAACCACTTTAAAATCAGAGCCAATTTTCAATTTGGAACGGACTGCGTCAATTCGTTCTGACGACACCGCCTTATGTCCGAAGGTCGACAAATTAACACCATGTGGAATACAAATTACCTTTTCGGTATTGACTCCCTCCCAATCAATCAGGATTCGCTGCACATTTTTGGAAACAGCAACAATATGCGTAGCTAGTTTATTAACCATCCGATCCAACAAAACCGCTAATCGACTGTTGACGTGATGAAAATCCGAATGATGCCGAGTAACTATACGAATGGGTGTTCTTGCCATCCATGCACCCAAAATCCCTGTTATGGAAGCTTCAAACAAATGTGCATGTACGATTTGAAAACGCTCACGCTTGATTAACCTAAATAATTGCCATGAAAGCATTGGCAAATCTTTTTTACCTGAATAGCCGAATCGATAAACCGGTATGCCTTCTTTTTCCAAGAAACCAGCCAAAAAGCCGTCACCTTTTCGAATCAAAGCAAAATGGATATCATAAATCGTACGGTCCATCAGCTGAACAAACCATTCATGCTCCAAAGCACGATCCAGGTTATATACTATGACTAAAATCTTAGCTTTCATTCAGTCGATTCGAACCCCTAATACTTGAAACACTCTACGTATGATCTTGCCATAATCCACATAGTCCAGATATTGATCAATCAAATTGCGATCTACCACAAACTCCCCTTCTAAACACTCCTTTACTCGAAGAATAAATCCTTCAGGCGTTTTCTCGTAATGGATGACTTTCCCCTCTAAAACAGGTATCTCACAATCGATATTGCTAACCACGTTTTTATGACAGCCAAGATAAGATAACACTTTCAAAGGCGTACCGAACACCCTTTTACGATTAAAAACTTTGCCAGTGAGCTCATATGCTATCAGGCAAACACTAGAAGAGGCGATATAGGGAATATGTTTCTCAGGCGGTAGAGCACCCAACCAAATAACATTGGGTAGACCCAGCAATTGTTTGAACAACTCTTTACGCCCAACCAAACCGGTCTTGTCTGGTCCGATAAGTACTATCGGCGGCCCAGGCAATTCTTCCCTCAATTGAATCAACAATTCATAATCCACATCATCTAGAAATGAACCCAACAATAAAATGGATCCACTATGAAGATTTCCATTATTTGAAGTTGGCTTAGATAATTTGACCGAATCAGCGTCCCATCCTTGCCCTTCAAAAACCACATTTGAATTCAACTTCAAATAGTGTTGCATGAATCGTTGGCTTACTGAAACCACCAAGTCAGCATTTCGAGCCAAATAATTATCGTAGTTTAAATTGGCTACGGGATCAATAACATGATAGATATGTTTTGTAGACTTATCACCTCTGTAAAAATACACGCCCCTATATCGGTCGAAATGCCATACGGCTACTACTTTCCTTACCCCAATTGACCTTTTCAACAGGAAACAATTGACCAAGTCGTTAATCCAAACTGAAATACTACCTATGAAGGCAGGCATCCAGTTGAAATAAGTTAAAGAAATTAAGTTTTTATTAATGACTTTGACGCCGGTTTGAAGCTTGAAACAATTACTTATACTCCACTTTTTAGGCGGGCCTAGAAAAACGACATTGAAAAACCTTGAAAGTTGAGCCGCAAAGTGAATCTGCGTATGCCATATGTCACACCACGGCTCGTCTGACGTAACCACCACCACTGGACGTTGATCTTCAAATCCAAGATATCGGTCCATTCTTTTATTAATTTGATTGTATTGGTTCAACCAATAACCAGGTCCACTTTGCCGGGAAAAACACTGTTTAATTGTGGGCTGATGAATTTACCAGTTCCGAAAACATCTTTAGGCTCCAACTTGAAACTTATGACATTTTCAAAAAACACCGGATTAGAATTTTCCTCAACAAATTTCACATCCATATAATAAGTGCCATCGCCATACAGTGGAAGTTGATCCATGATGAATGAAACAGTTCCCTGGCCCTTGCCTTTATCCTGCAATCTTTTACCAAGGTCTTGAATTCCGATGGTAACCAAGGGCTGGAAATAACTATCCTTGATGGTGACGGTTACATCCAACTCACTAGAGGCTTTTACTCCAGTGTAATCGAACTCGACTAGGAAAGGATCCCCGGCAAAGAAAAGATAAGAAGGTTTACCATTACGCATCAATCTTGCAGTATGGATTCCAGTTGATACGCCCTTTCTTGCTGGATGCTTTGTGAAATCATACGTACCAGGAGAGTCGTTCCAGGATGTTGCGATACTCATATATCGATCAATCCCTTCGGTGACTTCGCCTTGGTATTTTACTACGCCTTTGTCCAGTAACACAACGGATTTGCACAATGAACGAACAGCAGGCATGTTATGGGAAACAAACAAAATGGTTCGGCCGCTTTTGGTAACGTGCTCCATCTTATCCAAACACTTTTTCTGAAAATCGATATCCCCGACGGCGAGCACCTCGTCTATGATCAGGATTTCTGAATCAAGGAATGCAGCAACAGAAAAGGCCAATCGTAATTGCATCCCGCTTGAATACCATTTTAGTGGTGTGTCAAGAAACTTCTCAACCCCGCTGAAATCAACAATCTCATCGAACTTGGAATCGATTTCAGCCTTGGTCATGCCCAAAAGGGACCCATTGAAGTAGATATTTTCAGAACCCGTCAACTCCGGGTGAAATCCAGTACCAACTTCCAATAAACTTGCCATACGTCCGCGAGTGATAATACTGCCTGTTGTAGGAGGGGTTATTTTGGACAATATCTTAAGTAGCGTCGATTTTCCAGATCCGTTTCGGCCTATAACCGCAAGAGACTCGCCCCTTTTTACACTGAAAGAAACATCACGCAAGGCCCAAAACTCCTCGTCGTTGGATTTGCGCTTCTTATAAAAACCTAGAAGCTTGTCGCGTAACGAAAGATAACCACCTGAGTCATTATGTCGGATGTTGAACATCTTTGAGACATTCGCGATCTCGATAACGGGCTCATGCAAGGAATTTGACATAGTTCGGTTCAGGCTATTTAGATAATCACTAGACGTTATCAGCGAAATAAGATTCCGATTTTTTGAAATAATACATTCCGAAAACCAGGTAAACTACGGAACAAATGCAGCTTACCATCAAAATGGTCCCTTCAACAGGTGGCCCACCTAATGCATGTCTAACCAAACCAATGGCACCTGTCAATGGATTCAAAGCCATTACCACTCTGACCAAGCCATCTGTAACAATACTGGCAGGATAAATAACCGGCGTTAAAAACAACAATACTTGAACAGAGTAAGGAATTACATATTTGAAATCCCTGAATTTGATGTTCAAAGCCGACAAAAAGGAACCTAATCCAAGCGTAGTTAATGTGGTTATTAATACCGCTGCAAGCAAGGCGGGAACGAAAGCCACAATATCAACAGGAACTTGATATATCAATAACACCACGATGTAAATTATAAAAGCCATCAGGAAATCAAACAGCGAAACCATAACAGCGGAAACCGGTATTATTAAGCGAGGGAAGTATATTTTCTTAATGATATGGGCATTATCCAGAATACTATTGCTAGCGGAAGTAAGTCCGGTGGAGAATATGTTCCATAGTAATAGCCCCGTCAATACAAACACCGGATAAGGTAAATCACCGGAAGGCACCCCCAACTTTTTCCCAAAGAAAAAGGTGAAAAGTACCATCATCAGCATCGGCTGCATTACCGCCCATGCGAAACCGAGGACAGTTTGCTTGTAACGGACTTTTATGTACCTTAATGTGTAGTAATAAAAGAGCTCTCTAAATCGCCATAGTTCCTCTAGTCCCAAGCCAAATTTGGAGAACGGCTTGATTTCTTCGTAAATTACTTTGTTCGTTGGCATGATTTGGTGGGCAAATCGATTGGTTGGCAAAAATAACCTAAAAGTGCCCAAATGAGGTTAATGTGTAATTTAGCATTTTCCAACACTGCAATAATATACCTTTCGTGTTGATTAACAATTAAATAGAGTCGCACACTGCTTATAAGTGAAACCATAGTGCATCGATTAAGCCGATAAATCTACATTTAATCAAGAAATAAGGAGTTCATCTAATGTGTGGCATAGCGGGATATTATTCAACCAGCGGTTTTTTCCGACAGGACCAAATAAAGGTCATGACCGACCGTTTGCAGCACAGAGGTCCGGATTCGGGTGGAGAATTCCATGACGGCCCATGTTCTCTTGGACATCGAAGGCTTAGTATCATTGACCTTTCTACAAGGGCTTCACAGCCTATGTACTCAGCCAATGATAGATATGTGATTGTTTACAACGGAGAGGTTTACAATTACCGTGAAATCGGAGCACGGTTCGGAAAAATCACCCAAGGCACATCGGACTTTGCTTTCAAATCATCGTCGGATACTGAAGTGCTCTTAGAGGCATTTGCAAAATATGGACCCGACTTTGTTCAAGAGCTGAATGGCATGTTTGCATTTGCCATTTACGACCGAAGTAAAAATGAACTTTACCTCTACCGGGACCGACTAGGAATCAAGCCGCTGTATTATTATTGGGATGGGAAAAACTTCGCATTTGCTTCAGAACTTAAGAGCCTTACAAGTCTAGAGCAGATTCCTCTGGAAATAAACCATGCCGCCATCAACAGATATCTGCATTTCGGATATGTTCCAGCCCCCTACTCCATCTACAAGAATATCTACAAAATGAATAGTGGCACAATGATGAAAATCAGTGCCACAGGTATTGAAACCAAGAAATACTGGAGCATTCACAATAAAATTTCCAGTAATCTCATTGTTCGTGATGACCAAGCCATGGTGAAGATCAGCGACTTGATGATCAGTTCCGTTCAATATCAATTAAAAAGTGACGTTCCTTTTGGAGTGTTTCTAAGCGGCGGAATTGATTCAAGCTTGATTTCCGCCCAAGCAACTATGCTCTCAAGCATCAAGGTCAACACCTTTTCCATAGGATTTGAAGAGAACAGCCACAATGAATCGGAGTATGCCAAAGCGGTTGCCAACTTTCTAGGAACTACACACCATGAATTTATCATTTCATACAAGGATGCGCTCAAATTGATTGATACGATCACAGATACATATGATGAGCCGTTTGCCGATTCGTCGTGTATTCCTACTATGCTTGTATCCAAGTTGGCTAGTCAATATGTAAGAGTAACCTTGTCAGGTGAAGGTGGCGATGAATTGTTTTTCGGATATGGCTCCTATGTTTGGGCCAACAGATTATCAAATCCAATCATAAATTTACTCAGGAAGCCAGCAAGCAACATCCTGGGAAGAATGTCATCCCGCTACCAACGAATTTCCAGGCTTTTGGATTACGACAACCCACGAAGTCTCAGAAGCCACATCTTTTCTCAAGAGCAATACCTGTTTGCAGAAAAGGAAATACCGGGGCTGCTCAAAAACCAAACAGAAGTGGATATATCTGAGTCGGAGGCCTTTTTCTCAGGCAACTATAAGCGTTTGGTTACTAATACTGATGCTGAAGGAGGTATTGATGTTCAAGAGCGTCGACTGAAAGCCATCGAACTGCAAGCTTTGTATGATGTAGAAAACTACCTGCAAGACGACTTGCTAACGAAGGTAGACCGGGCAAGTATGAAATACTCCATAGAAACTCGGGTTCCATACCTCGACCACCGGATAGTGGAAATGGCACTAAACATATCGCCTAACCTCAAGTATAGAAACGGTATTTCAAAATACATCCTTAAAAAGGTTTTATACCAATATGTGCCAAAGCACCTTTTTGACAAACCCAAACAAGGCTTTGCCATCCCACTGAACAAATGGTTGCAAACCTCCTTGAAATACCTTATTGACTATTATCTATCGGAAGATACGGTAAATAAATATGGCGTTTTGGAATTCAGCGCGGTCAAAGCGTGCCGCGATGCCTATTTTTCAGGTTCTGAATTCATGTACAACCGACTTTGGCAGTTGATAGTACTTCAAATGTGGCTGGAAAAATTCCATTCAGGCAAGAGGTGACCATTGCTCTGAAACCCATTTAGCAGGATCACCTTATTCAGATTTCTTTCCGTCAACAACTGGCTCTTCTTTTCCTTTCGAATAAATATATTGAATCAAATATATTGAAGCGATGAAGAAGGGTAAAACAGGGATTCGGTAACGTACGAGACTACCAAAGTTGCTAGTTGATATGCCCACTGAGAAAGCGAAGAAAATACTAAAAATCATGGCGAACGAAAGCAGGTGATTTTTGTATATAATAGGAAACGCAGCTAAAAAACGTGTTTTTATGAGGACGCGGACAGTGAAAATCAACATGATAAAGCACTCTAATCCCGATAAGAGCATTACAAGGTTGTTTGCCTCCCATAAATAGGGACGGAATAGTGCCAAGTTGATTGCGACAGGGGCTTTGGAGAGCATACTGGGAATAGTTGCTTCGAATTCTCCAATATCCACACTGTTCCCTTTGTAATAATCAGCTTTCAAATCGTTGTTAGTGATAACTGCACGATCCAATACACTATCCAAGGAATATAGACCCAATAAATCTCCCATGTTGGCCAATAATAAGTAACCTCCGCCAACTCCCACAGCAAGCAAAAAGGGGCCCGTTAAAAACTTGATCACCTTGTTCTGCATTTCAATAACCTGTTTATTGATAATCCATATTATTGAACCTGGCAAAAGGGCGAAGATGATGTAGGGTTTGATCATCAAAATCAAATAGCTGGTTAGAATAATTGTAAAAATATTGCCAGCAAACTTCTCTCGCTGAATGAATATCTTATAGAACGAATAGGTGAAAAAGCCAATACAACTCAAAGTGATGGTATCCTTTAACAGACCAGAACCCCAGAAAAAGACGCTTGGTATGAAAAGGAATGCAATGGCCATCTCTTTCTTCATTGCGGGAAACTCGGCAATGAAAACCTTGTAAAGACGCCAATTGCCAAAAAAAGAAAATAGTGCGAACATCATAGTGGTAACCACAAAACTGCCACCCGAAAGCAGGATAATGGGAGCTGCTACACGAACCACAAAGAAAGTAGGGGCATCTCTGTAAATTGGAAAACCGGTTTCGGCATTAAACACATATCGAGTTTCAGGTGTATTACCCTCCGTCATAATGGTGAAGAAACCTGCAGGATTTGAAAACAACAGCTTGGCAACGATGGAGCCATCACGGAAATAATTCAAAGTGTCGCCACCACCATAATAGATCGCATAGATAAAGCAAAGTGAGAGACCGCCTACAATTTTACAATACAATCCCCATGAGAAATATTCGAACTCGGGCATCTTCTCAACTCGACTGTACTTTGTGACACGGGCATAAACAATCAAGGCCATCAAAAACAGCGGCCCATAAAAAAGATCGATTATCGAGAAATAACTCATTTCAAACTCTGTCCCAACCGCTCCAAATATAGTTATAAGGCGTGCCGCAGAATCAAATGAATTTAAAAACAGCTTCCCAAATACTCGATTTTACTATCGCCCGAGCAACCTTTTAATTCGTAAATAATTTATAAACAACCACTTAAATCATGTATCGTTCACAAAACAAACTCATCATATTTTAAAAAAGTATCTTTGTCGAAACTTAAATAATCAACATGAAATCCATCATTCAAGCATCAGTATTTTGCATGGCACTCACATTGGTTACCTCTTGTGAAGGTCAGAGCCAGAGCGCCAGCGAACAAGGCGGTAAACCCGTTATGAAAACCAAACTTGACTCTCTTAGTTACGCCATCGGTGGTGACATAGGAAGGAATTTGAAAATGAGTGAACTCGACAATATCAGCATTGAACTCATGGCTGCCGGAATGCGGGATGTTTTTAGCGGCAAAGAATCAACTATGAGTCAGCAACAGTGTCAATCGGTAATTAACGAATACATCCAATCTTTGCAGCAAAAGAAGCAAGAAGAATCTGGCAAGAAGCTCAAGGAAAACAAAGATAAAGGCGCTGCATTTCTTAGTGAGAACGGAAAAAAATCCGGAGTGAAAACACTCCCTTCCGGACTTCAATATTCTGTTATCAAAGAAGGCAAAGGTCCAAAGCCAAAGGAAACGGACATGGTGAAAACCCATTACCACGGAACTCTAATCAACGGAACCGTTTTTGACAGCTCTGTTGATCGAAAAGAACCCGCAACCTTCCCAGTTAATGGTGTAATCAAAGGATGGGTAGAGGCGCTTCAACTCATGCCTGTTGGATCTAAATGGAAGTTGTTTATCCCATCTGATTTGGCCTATGGAGATGCAGGAAGCCCTCCCACCATCGGACCTGGTGAAACCTTGGTTTTTGAAGTGGAACTTCTATCCATAGAAACTCAGAAATAGTAGCTATTCAAATCAAAAAAGCCAACCCCGAAAAAGGGTTGGCTTTTTTATTAATTTGAATTGACCTCTTGGACCGGTTTACTTTCATCAAGCAAATCTGCTTCACTGAATGTTCGTGACGGAAAAGAAATAGGCTTGGGATATATATCTACCTGATTCAAAATAGTAAACACCTCCCCAATCGTATCTCACTTTCATGAAAACCCTTCCTAGCGCATCATTTTCAAAACTCACTTTTGTGACCTTTTTACCATTCTCTTGGTATTCCTCAATCTTCATGTCAGACCGCACAAGATTCGTAGCTGGTGAACTAGGATATGAAACTGATTCCTTGGAATAAGTATTGGTTGCAGATTTATTAATCATAGTGTCGGACTTACTTTCACTTCCTCGAGTTTCAAATGCCTTTTCAGCCCGTTTCACATCTTTTCCATTACCTGATTCAAGAACCTCATTACGACTATCAGAACCTGATCCTTCTTGAATTGCAGCTCCACGTACGTCACTACCCTCTCCTAATGAAGCAGGGTTCTTTGACGATAACCCATTCCCATTTCCAAGAACTCCTGAAGATGTATCAGCACCACTATTGCCTATAATGGGATTCCGTCCTTCATTTCCTGGATAACCAATGGAAGACTTTGAATTGATTTCCTGCCCTGAACTTGAAGATTGCCCACGACTGTCCATTCCTTGAGAAGCCCTTGCTTCCAGTCGACGCTTTTCCTCCTCAACCTTCTTTAACTTTTGTTCCTCAGCCACCCTCCTTTCGTTTTCGACTTTCAAAATTCTTTCTTCTTCGCGCTTTTTACGCTCATCTTCCCTCTTTTGCTTATCCTCAATTACCAACTGCTGCTGTTCCTGTTTCTTTTTTTCCTCGACCAACTTCCGCTCTTCCTTCTGCCTTTGAACCAATTCCTCCTCTACTTTTTTCAATGCAGACTGTATTTGCTTAGTATAATCGGTATCATAGTCGAAATCATCCAACAATGGGTCGAAAAATATTTTGGCTACAGGTTGATTAAACACCACAACATTCAAACCTTCGTACTGGGGAAACAAAATGACTTCAAAGTTGAAAGGATACAACTCTTGCATGGCCCGATCGCCAGGCATTCGCGCATCGAATGCAATCCTTTTGGTTATATATCCTTGCTTGGTAAACGATATGATGTAATTGTTGTCTAAACGCAGTTCCAAATCCATCCTTTGTTGACCAGGTATCTCGATATTCTCGCCAGAAGTCAGGTTGCGCAAAATAACCGTTACATCATTGATATCCCCATCTTCAACCTTGATCTTCACAGGCACGCTGACCCTTGATTGCGCGAACAGTACATTGCCACATAAAAAAATAGGCACGGTTATGGCTATAACCTTAAAAGTGAACTCAATATGCCTGATTATCGATTTCAAATTGTCGCAAAAAGCTATTTATCAAATACTTAAGCTTGGCTCACGATGTTATCAAAGATAAACACAATAACGAACGTACACAACAAATGAATTTGGAATTTCGACCAAAGGAGCACAAGCAGTTTATTATTTTTGAATAATATGATTCACTACAAATTTATCTTTCTCATGGCCTGCCTATCGGTTTTTTTGCCAAAAGATATCAAGTCACAGGATATAGATATGGAGCAAACGCTTAATTACATAAACGGTAAATTGAGACCTGTTTCAGAATTAACAGTCGACAGGGGGATTATTGTTTCTCGCTACTTCAATAACGGTCAAATCGTCCGTGAGGATCAAGTAATGTGCAAGGACTTGAATATGTCATCCGTTAATTACGACAGTCAGGCAGGTATTCTCTCTATTAACTGTAAAACAGGAAGCAAATGTGTGGATAGGCAAATGTTTGTGCGCAAAATCCAACGTGACTACGGTAGGATTTCATTTCCTGTAAAATTGGATCCTAAATCAGCATCCGGACTGCAAAAAGCACTTAAACACATGGTCAATTTGGTTATGGATCCAAAATACAAATCATCAGAACCATTCGAATGAAAATAACACTATTTATAACAGCCATAATCCTGATCCATTCGAATTGTGTTGTATTTGGCCAAGACAGTACCGCAATTGATTATTTTAAAAAAGGGGAATACCTTGTAGCCAATGCGGACTATGAATTAGCTGTTGTCCAAATTTCAAAGGCCATATCCTTGGATGCTTCCGACCCCAACTTCTTTCTCAAAAGGGGTTTTTGCTTCAATATTCTAAAAAAACACCAGGAGGCTATAGCGGATTTTTCTGCTGCCATAATGCTGATTCCAGACAACAAGTTCGCATACCTTTCAAGAGGAAGTGCAAAAAACAAAACAGGTCAATTTGAATCTGCCATTGATGATTTCAATAAGGTATTAGAGCTTGACCCTAGCGATCAGGAGGCGTACAATAACCGAGGATTCTCCAAAAAGGAGTTAGGCGACTCGAGCGGAGCTTGCGACGACTGGAAAAAATCAAAAAAACTAGGCAACAAGGAAGCACCTATCATACTAAAAAACAATTACTGTAAATAATAGAGATAATCAGAATGAAAACATCGATTAAAATTTTGGTATTGATTACAGCCTCCGTATTGGTTTCCAACTACAGTTCAATAGCGCAGTCAAACAATGAAGGCTGTATCGTAAAGGTGAATTCGGAGTGGAGCAATCCCGTTGGAAATTGCATCAACTCCAACAACACCTATAAAGCTTACTTTGTAAATCAATGTGGAAAGTCGGTGGATATCAAACTAGCCATACAGGAGAAATCAAATCGCTGGAGGGTTTTCAATCACCTGAACATCTCTCCAGGAGACACTGTATCGGGATATGCTTGTGATGGCACTGGTAAATTTGTAACCTGGTCAAGGCCCACAGGAAACAAAAGCATTGTTTTCCCAACAGATGATGAGATAAATCGAGATTACAAATAACTTAAATCTTCAGATTTCAAATGATTCGCCAAGCTCGGGAACCACTACGCTTTTTACTCCTTTATCACCTAACAACCTCCTGAGATTCTCAAATCCGGGCGGCTCTCCATGTACTAGAAAAACTTTCTTCACTTTGTGAAGGTCTGCATGACCTAAGAAATCCAAAATTTCCGAATAATCGGCATGAGCACTATAAGATTCCATGGTAACCACCTGGGCCCTAACGTGGTGTTCATCTCCAAAAATCCTGACATTTTTTTGACCCGAAGCTAAACGCCCGCCCAAACTGGATGGCGTACAATATCCCACCAGCAGAATTGTGTTGTTTGTGTCACCAATGGCATTCTTGATGTGATGCTTGACACGTCCTGCCTCTGCCATGCCACTTGCAGAAATAATAATGCAAGGCTCTTTGGAATGATTTAACTTCTTAGACTGCTCAACGTCTGTGATAAAGTGAAGGTTCCGGAAATAAAATGGATTATGATCACCCTCCAACATGTAATCACGAATGGTGTCGTTGTAACAATCGATATGCTTCTGAATAACTCGTGTAGTATGGACAGACAATGGACTGTCGATATACACTTTAACCGGCGGCAGGTGTCCTAAATGCTCAAGACGATCCAAGGCGTATATCAACTCCTGAGTACGATCTAGACTGAAAGCAGGTATAATCAGCTTACCGCTTCTTTTAACACAAGTTTGAAGAACAATCTCAAGTAGTCGAGCTTCAGAACCTTCTATGGGCTCGTGTAACCTATCGCCATATGTGGATTCGCAAATAATATAGTCAGGCTGGGGGACAGCTTGAGGCGAACGCAAAATCTGATCACCGGGCCGCCCGATGTCAGCTGTAAAAAACAGGCTTTTAACACCATCCTCGTGAAATCGAAGACTAACACATGCGCTTCCTAATACATGTCCTGCATCAGTAAAACAAAACGAAACGCCTCCGCCTAAATCACGCCAGTCTCCATAAGGTAGTGTTTTGAAAAACGGGAAGGATTTCTCGGCATCATCCGAATCATACAATGGTTTCAACAATGTTTGTCCGCGGTTTTTACGTCGCCGATTTATGTATTCAATATCCGATTCTTGAATGGAAGCGCTATCGCGGAGCATTAACTCGCATAAATCATAAGTCGCAGGGGTGCAATGTATAGTTCCTCTAAATCCTTCGTGAACCAGTCTGGGTATCAATCCGGAGTGGTCTATATGTGCATGGCTCAGAATCAGATGATCGACAACCAGAGGGTCGAAGCCGAAATTTCGGTTCAGCGGATCAGTTTCGGATCCCATTCCTTGGAATAAACCGCAATCCAATAAGATGTTCAAGCCGGAATCGGTGGTGATCAGATGCTTGCTGCCTGTTACCGTACCAGCGGCGCCACAAAATTTGATTTTCACGATAAATGATTTCGAATTCACACAAATGTAAACGAAATCGGGATTGGGGTTCAAAACCTTTGAAGTAAATTAGCAACAAAAAAAATGGAACATTTTTTAGGAGTACACTGCTCCGTTTCAGGCGGACTTGAAAACGCCTTTGGTGAGGCCAATGGATTGCATATTGATGTGATGCAGGTTTTTACGCGAAACCAGCGCCAATGGAATGCCAAACCGATATCGGATGAAGAACGCATTGCCTTCCAGGACACTTGGAAATCCAGCCAGATAAAAGTGGCCTTTTCTCACTGCTCCTACCTAATAAACTTGGCCGCTGAATCGGATGAGACCCGTGAAAAATCAATAGCAGCGCTGATTTTGGAGGTTGAAAGATGCACACTTCTGGGCCTTAGTTTTTGCATACTGCACCCAGGCGCTGCCGGCTCTCAAACCCAGGAGACTGCAATCAAAAAAATCGCCGACGGCCTAAGACAAGTATTAGACAAATCTTCCGGCAGCAATGTGATGATATTGCTCGAAAACACCGCAGGTCAAGGTTCCAGCGTAGGTGGTCCGTTTGAGAATTTGAAACAAATATCAGATCTTACCAATTCAAAAAGAATTGGGTACTGTTTCGACACATGTCACGCTTTTGCAGCTGGATTCGATATCAGAACCAAAAAAGGATGCGAAGAAACATTTGCCGCTTTCGACAGCATTTTGGGTTTGGAAAACCTGAAGGCGTTCCACCTGAATGACAGCAAAGGGGATTTAGGGTCTCATCTCGACCGCCACGAACATATCGGTAAAGGCAAACTTGGCTTAGAGCCCTTTCGTTATATCATGAATAACTTTCCAAAAATCCCTAAAGTCATCGAGACAGAGAAGTCTGATGAATGGGATCGAGAGAATTTAGAATTACTTAAATCCTTGATTTAAATTCCCAAAAACAATGTTTGACATGCTAGGCAAAATGGGCCAGATGAAAAAGGCCATGGAAGAAGTCAAAGGTAGGCTCGACCATATCACTGTAATCGGAGAAGCCGGAGAGGGACAAATAAAGGTCACGATGACCGGTAACATGAAAGTCAAAGCCGTGGAAATCCATGATAGGCTTATGGACCCTTCTAGGAAAGAAGAACTTGAAGAGTTGACCGAGTTGGCCATCAGCAGGGCAATCGAGCAATCAAGGAATATCATGGAAACGGAAATGCGTGCTGTAGGCCAAGGCATGTTTCCGGGATTCCCTGGCTTGACCTGATCAGATTTTTATTGAAAGTCCATCATAGGCGCACTTCACGTGGGCAGGGAGCATGGCATCAACATTGATGGTTTTGCCTAATTGGTGCGAAATATGAGTCAGGTATGCCCTTATAGGAGCCACACGCTCTATAACCTCCAATGCCTCATCGAAGTTGAAATGTGATATATGCTTATCAAAACGAAGAGCGTTTATGACCAAAACCTTCGTTCCCTTCAGTTTCTCATAAGTTGATTCAGGTATATGATTTGCATCCGTAACATAGGAGAAATCATCTATCCTAAAAGCGGTAACAGGTAACCTGTAATGAAGCACATCGAGTGGTTGCAACACCAACTCGCCAACCTGAAAAGGCGTGTTTTCAATGGTATGTAAATTTATCTCTGGCACTCCAGGATATTTCAAATCCTCGAAAACATATGGAAACTCCCTCCGAAGCGAATCCTGCACACGATTTGTAGCATATACATCAACTTTGGATTGGTTTACATAATTATAAGCTCGAATGTCATCCATGCCGGCGATGTGGTCTTTATGCTCATGCGTAAACACCAAACCCGTTAAATGCCCTACATTTTCACGAAGCATTTGCTGACGGAAATCAGGGCCGGAGTCGACGACCACATTAGTAGATCCTTTACGAATCAAAATTGATGTCCGAAGCCTTTTGTCTCTTGGATCGTCGGAATGGCAAACGTCGCATGTACAAGCGATAAGAGGTACGCCTTGCGAAGTGCCGGTTCCAAGAAAAACGATTTCCACTAAGCCACTTGTAGTGTTTGTTGTTGGGCTAGCGATGGTTTTATCTGCTCGAATTTCTCGCCCTGCAACAAATCCTGATTACTGAGTTGACGCATGATTTCCACCATGGAATTAATCCTCGCTTCAAGTACGGCAAACTTGTTAAGCACAATCAACTTGCGGTCTTCAATTATGCAGAAACCGGATTTGAAATTACCCTTTTCATAACGGACCTTGTATCCGTTCTCTTCAAAAACATCCTCCAATTTTGATTGGAACTGCGCATTAAACTTGATCATACCCTGCAATTGAAAATAGTTTATACAAATATAAGGTTTAATGAAATCAAAACCCATAAAATCCGCACAATTTATCGCACTCAAAAGCTAGACGCAACGAATTAAAAATGAACTGACTCCACATAAAAAAGTCTTGGCTGATTGGATAAAATTCCGTTCCTTTGTACTAGCATAAATCTATCGGGCACAACCTTATCCCGACCAATCCATACCACTGATAAACAATTTTTTAGATGAAAATCGGAATCCCAAGAGAGACCAAAGAGCGGGAAACCCGTGTGGCTTTGACACCCGATGTGGTGAAATCACTTGTTGCGAAAGGCTACCAGGTCACTGTAGAAACGTCCGCAGGAAACGGATCCTCGTTTTCTGACGAAGACTATCGCTTAGCTGGTGCCGATATTGCCAGCAACGCAGGTGCAATTTATACTGGCTCCGATTGCATCCTGAAGGTAAATCCTCCATCGTCAAATGAAATTTCCTCTATGCCCAACGGTAGCAAGCTAATCAGCTTTATGTGGGCTGCTACAAACCGGGAAGTTGTTCAAACTTGCGTCCAGCAAGGAATTACCGCATTTTCAATGGATGCCATACCCCGTATTTCAAGGGCTCAAAAAATGGATGCGCTATCATCCCAAAGCAATTTGGCTGGATACAAGACAGTTCTTTTAGGAGCCAATGCTCTTGGAAAAATATTCCCGTTGATGATGACAGCTGCTGGAACCATTAAACCTTGCAAAGTGGTTATCATGGGTGCTGGTGTGGCAGGTCTACAAGCTATTGCAACAGCCAAGCGTCTAGGTGCGGTTGTTTGGGTATCCGATATCAGACCCGAAACCAAAGAACAGGTTGAATCGCTAGGGGGTAAATTCATCGAAGTCCAAGGCGATGAAAGCATCAAAACGGAGGGCGGATATGTCAAAGCTGTCTCCGAGGAATTCCTGAAGAAACAACAAGCTGTTATCGCCAAGCATGTGGCTGAAGCCGACCTAGTCATCACTACAGCCTTAATACCTGGGAAAAAAGCCCCCGTGCTGATTACGGAAGATATGGTGAAAAGCATGAGGACAGGTTCCGTTATCGTTGATATGGCCGTTGAGCAAGGCGGCAATTGTCCGTTAAGCGAAGTGAACAAAAATGTTGTGAAGCATGGTGTTACAATTATCGGCGAGTCTAACCTCCCCGGACTATTACCTACCAACGCCTCCGAACTTTATGCCAAAAACATCCAAACGTTCTTGGAACACTTGTCCGACAAGACCGGCTTCAAACTTGATTTGAACGAGGAAATAACCAAAGGATCCATCATTACTCATGAAGGTTCCATTATGCAGGAATCTCTGAAAAACTAAAACCATGGAAAACGCTCTCTCCTACATTGCACTACATAAGGAAATCATTTACTTCATAATACTTTCGGTTTTCGTTGGAATTGAAGTAATAGGCCGCGTACCAACCGTATTGCATACGCCTCTCATGAGTGGCGCCAATGCAATCCACGGAGTGGTCATTGTGGGCGCTATCATCGTAATGCTTGATGCTGACGCTTCTAACTTGCCTGCTCTAGCAGTTGGATTCATTGCAATCGTATTGGGAACCCTGAACGTTGTAGGTGGATTCGTAGTTACCGACCGCATGTTGGAAATGTTCAAAAAGAAAAAGTAAACAGACCATCTTTTCATCAATCAATTATCATCAATAATGGAACAATACATTTTAGAGATCTCCTATTTGATCGCATCGGTGACTTTCATCGTGGGATTGAAATACATGAGTAATCCGAAGAGCGCCCGAATGGGGAACTTGCTAGCCGCGGCCGGTATGACCATGGCCATTATCGGAACGATTTTCCTTTATGAGAACCCAGAAGGACTCACTACCAGAAGCAGCACCAAGATGATTTTGGTTTTTGCCGCTATTGCCGTTGGTACCGTGATTGGATGGCTGACAGCGAAAAAAGTGAAGATGACCAAAATGCCGGAACTGGTTTCGATGTTCAACGGCATGGGAGGAGCTTGTGCCGCTTTAATAGGTTTGATGGAATTCGGCCATAATGCTGGCAACACAGGCCCGGTTATCGCAGTTATTCTAGGCATGATCATTGGAAGCGTTTCCTTCTCTGGAAGCATAATAGCTTACTTGAAGCTTAACGGCACGATGTCCAAGCCTATCCGACTTCCGTCCTATAACATGGTGAATACTGTATTGATGATCGGGATGTTTGCATTCGGAGCCTATATGGTTTTCGCAGGAACCAAAGAAGACTCGCTGTTACTTTACGGTTTGTTCGCTGTAGCACTTCTCTACGGTATCATGTTTGTAATTCCGATTGGTGGTGCAGATATGCCCGTGGTAATCTCATTGCTCAACTCGTTTACCGGTCTAGCTGCCGCATTTGGCGGATTCCTATACGATAATAAAGTGATGTTGACCGGAGGCATTTTAGTAGGTTCAGCAGGAACACTGTTGACGATAGTGATGTGCAAAGCCATGAATCGTCCGCTATTCAATGTTATTTTCGGAGCCTTTGGAGGAACTAGCACTACTTCTAGCGGAACGACTACAACCGGAAGCATCAAGGATATTTCGGTTAGCGATACTGCTGTTTTGCTGAACTACTCAAAGAAGGTTGTGATAGTCCCAGGATACGGTTTGGCCGTAGCCCAAGCGCAGCACGTTATCCATGAATTAGAATCCATTCTTGAAGGTCGCGGAGTGGAAGTCAAATATGCCATTCACCCAGTTGCAGGAAGGATGCCCGGACACATGAACGTGCTTTTGGCGGAATCCAATGTAGATTATGGCAAATTGGTGGAGATGGAAGACATCAACCCCGAATTCACCACTACAGATGTGGTGATCGTAGTAGGCGCCAATGACGTAGTAAACCCAGCAGCCAAAACCGACCCAACCTCCCCTATTTACGGCATGCCAATCCTAGATGTTGAAAACGCACAACATATCATCATCAATAAAAGATCGATGAGTGCAGGATATGCAGGAATTGACAACCCCTTGTTTTATGACCCTAAAGCCAGCATGCTTTTCGGAGACGCCAAGGACGTACTGACCAAGTTGGTTAGCGAACTAAAGTCCCTATAGAAGTTATTTTTGATAAATTTTCGTAGCTTGAACATGCTTTTTAATCCGGAAATGGATTAAATTGTGGAAAGATTTGCGCCTATGTCTAACGCTCCAAACCCATCCAATGTAAGGGCTATGATCAGTTTGTTGGATGATCCGGACCAGGACATATTCAAACAGATCAGCAAAGAGCTAATTTCACTAGGCAATGAAGTGGTACCAATGCTGGAAGAAGCTTGGGAAACATCCTTTGATCCAGTCATGCAGGAAAGGATAGAAAACATCATCCACAAAATCCAATTCGACGGCATCAAAGACGAATTAAGAAGATGGGCACTCACTGAGGAAAATGATTTGTTGATAGGTGCATTATTGGTAGCACGATACCAATATCCGGATTTGGATGAAACTGCGGTGCGCGGCATTTTAAACCGAATCAAACGAGACATTTGGCTGGAGCTTGCCGAATACATGACCCCTCAAGAAAAAATAATGGTCATGAACAAGGTATTGTTCGAGCGCGAAGGGTTTTCGGGTAACACAGCAAACTTTCATGCTCCACAAAACTCATTTATCCATAGTGTGATCGAAACACGAAAAGGAAACCCACTCCTGTTGTCTACCATCTACATCATCCTTGCCAAACAATTAGACATCCCTGTTTTCGGCATCAACCTTCCCGAACATTTCATTCTTGCTTACCAGGACCCTACTGGAAATGCGAAACCTACTTATACTTATCCGACAGCAAACATTGCGTTTTATATCAATGCTTTTAATAAAGGTTCGATTTTCCTGAAAGGGGACATTGATCAATTTTTGAAAAAACTAGGTATCAAAGAGGAGAAGTCGTTTTACGAACCTTGTAGCAACACACAGATCATTCGTCGTATGATACTCAACTTGTCAAACTCATGGCAAAAACTTGGAGAAATCGAAAAAGCGAATGAAGTAGCAGAACTGCTGAACCACATTCCTGAGCACAATAACCCTTAGTCCGAATTATTTTTTTGATCGGCCTCTTTTGCAATTCTGAAAAAGAACACAATCATCGAAAGTTGAAACAGACATTGCACAGCTGACAAGACAATGAGTCCGCTTTTTATTTCGTTGAAAAGCCAGCCAGCGATAGCAAGAGAGGCGATTACGATGGAATTGCCAATCAGTGAATAGACGAAAAAAGCACGTTGTTTGGAAAGAATGATCGGTAGATTCGACAAAGGAGAAGCAATGAAGTTTAGCATAAGCCATGGCGACATGATTCTTGCATAAAGCCCTGCATCACGCCATTCACTACCAAACACCAGGGCAAACAAATCCGGTCCGAATACCATCAGCAATAGAAAAACAGGCAAAGAAATCAGAAACAATGTGCGCATTGTTGAAAGCAGCAGCTTTGAAATGAGTTGCCCATTGATTGTTTTTTCTGAAACTTCCTTATAGAACACCATGGCCAATGAGTTACCAATCATATTCAATGGCGCTTGCAAAATACGCATGGTTAAACCATAAAGACCTGTAGAGACCGACCCGAAAATTCCCGTAATCATAAGTATCACGGCCGTGCTTTGACCCACATCAGACAAGGCGTGTATGCTGTTTACCTTAGGCATATCTGCATATCTGCCAGCTACTACCTTCAGGTCACTAACGGGTTTAACAAGAAAATCCTTGAACCTGCCAGCCGTAGACAAAAAAGCATATAAGAACGCAGCGAATTGCCCTAATACATTTCCTAAAATCAAGCCGTTAATTCCGAAACCAATAAAGAAGATTGCAAGTGAACTGGCGGAATTCGTTAGACTTTGGCTAATCCTAGAGCCAGAAACAACCACATAGTTACGTTGTCTGATCTGCCAAAAAGAAAACGCTTGGTATCCTCCATAAAATAATGCTGCGACAGGAATAGCAAACAAGTAATCCGGACTCGAAGGAAATGACATCAAAGAGGCTATTCCATCTCTAAAAAAAACCAGGATTATGCCAACCAAGATTGAAACGGATACGGTTATCACCGAAGCCAATTGAACAAGACTCCTGCCATCACGGTCATCAGCAGGCAACCCTACTGCGAATTCATACCTGCCTGTGACCACAACACCCACCAAAGAAATGAGAGTTGTTATGATGGTCAATGCTGCAAAGTCGACTACCGGATACAAACGGGTCAGCAGAGGCGAAACCAATATAGGTATGGCCTGAGCAATAGCTGACCCTGTGAAAAGGGTCAAGATGCTTTTGACTAAATCCTGATGCCGGTTGAATCGACCGAACATTTGTTTAACGTGCCGTTATTTGGCGTAGTTTACCGCTCGGGTCTCTCGGATGACCGTAACCTTGACTTGGCCGGGATATGTCATCTCCGTTTGGATTCGCTGTGCGATTTCAAATGAAAGCGCTTCGGTAGCTTTGTCGTCCATCTTTTCGCTCTCAACCACCACACGTAACTCACGGCCAGCCTGTATGGCGTAAGATTTTTCTACGCCTTTGTATGAGAGTGCAAGAGCCTCCAAATCCTTGAGTCGTTTGATGTATTGTTCAACAACCTCGCGGCGTGCGCCTGGGCGTGCACCGCTGATTGCATCGCAAACCTGGATAATAGGAGAAATCATGCTGGTCATCTCGATTTCATCATGGTGAGCTCCGATTGCATTACAAACTTCCGGGTTTTCCTTGTGCTTTTCAGCAAGCTTCATACCCAAAATCGCGTGCGGCAATTCAGGCTCGTCATCTGGAACCTTACCGATATCATGAAGCAATCCGGCACGCTTTGCCAACTTAACATTCAAGCCAAGCTCACCTGCCATGATAGCACACAAGTTAGCTACTTCGCGGGAGTGCTGCAATAGATTTTGACCGTAAGAAGATCTATACTTCATACGACCCACCATACGGATTAATTCAGGTGCGAGTCCATGGATACCCAAATCGATTGTGGTTCTTTTACCAATCTCCACAATTTCCTCTTCCAACTGTCTTTTCACCTTGGTTACAACCTCTTCTATACGTGCGGGGTGTATCCGTCCATCAGTTACCAATTGATGCAGAGCTAAGCGTGCCAATTCCCTACGGACTGGATCGAATCCCGAAAGTATAATAGCTTCAGGTGTGTCATCAACAATGATTTCAATCCCAGTTGCCGCTTCTAGAGCACGGATATTTCGTCCCTCACGACCGATTACACGACCTTTGACATCATCATTGTCGATATTGAATACGGTAACAGAGTTTTCAATTGCTTGCTCAGTAGCCACCCGCTGAATCGTTTGCACAACGATACGTTTGGCCTCCTTATTGGCAGTCAGTTTAGCCTCATCCATGATCTCCTTCACATAGGAGTGAGCTTCTGATTTGGCCTCTGCTTTCAAAGCGTCCACCAATTGGGCTTTAGCATCCTGAGCAGAAAGCCCGGAAATCTTTTCCAATTGTGCTACCTGCTTTTGATGTGCTTTGTCTAGCTCTTCCTTGCGAAGTTCCATAGCCTGAATCTGATTTTTCAGATTAACATGCAATTGATCGAGTTCAGATTGCTTACGCTGCACTTCGCCGGTTTTCTGGTTGAGTGTATTCTCCTTTTGCTTAACACGACTTTCAGCAGCTTGGATGTTTTTATCTTTTTCAGCAATAGCCTTTTCGTGCTCCGACTTCAATTGGAAAAACTTTTCCTTCGCCTCCATCATTTTATCCTTCTTGATGAGCTCGGCTTTACTCTCAGCCTCTTTAATAATACGATCAGCGGCCTCATTGGCTTTTGCCTCCAAATTTTGGTTACTGCGCCGTATCATTAGCCAGGTAACCAAGCTACCAACCACTAGGGATCCTATGGCAGCTGATACGATTGATATGATTAGTTGATTGTCCATTTTATTGTTTTGTGAATTGTGGAAAACTATATAGAGTAATTGAGTTGATTATTAAAAACCCGCGTTAGACCCTGTTTTGATGAATAAACCCCATAACGACATGGATGGGGATGCCGGATCTTTCTTGCTTCCACTGCCAACCGCCGGAAGCGGAGGAATCTGTGCGAACACAGACGTGAGGCCTGCATTACGGATACGCTAAGCGTAGTCCCCAATGGTTTAGTGTTGGGTTTACAACAATGATCAGAATCTAAGCGGGCTTTATCGGTGTTCCCCGCAACCAGAAGGTTATGGGAAAAGTCCCTTGAAGTCAATGAACGACTTAAGCGGACAAATGACCTGACAACAATTGATCTAACTCCCCTACCTTTTTCAAAACATCTTGTTGAAACGAGACTCCACGTCCCTCTTCTGCAGTTAGTTCAGACGCCAATTGGATGGCGCACATGGCTAGGTGATCAAATTTATCGCTCCCAGTATATGTTTTCTCATACTGGGTTAGACGGTCATTTATCAACTTAACAGCTTTCAGGACGGATTGCTCTTGGGCTTTTGGAATCCGCAAAGGATACTCCCTGCCTCCAATAACTACCTTTGCAACAATTTGTTCCATCTCCGATCAGCGGTTTATTAGTGCCAGACAGCGGTCGATTTCACGGATGTAATCGTTGATCCGTAATTTCAAGTCACGGGTGTTCTGATCTTCACCCGAAACAGCCTTAGCCATCCTTAGCACTTGGTTTGCTTCGCGCAAAGACTCAGTATCCTTACGCAAAGTATCGAGCTCATTATTCAGCTCGAAATTAATTTGTTCTAACTTTTGCACTTTATCTAGCAACGACTGACGGGATTTCAAAAGCTTTTCAGCTTTCAAAACGACTGAATCTAAAAGCTTGTCTACTTCCTGACTCATTTCCAATCGGATATATTACTAGTTTCCAGGCAAATTTAATGATTCTCAAAGGTAAACACACCACCTATTTCTAATTTTGGGTTCTTAGTAGAATTTGAACATGAGCATGTGTGGTACTTTTTCAAAACTGAAACCTTGCAACATTGCACTAACTGCTGTAATTCAATTTATTATAATCTCAACTTGCGTCTCACAACCTTTGAATACAAAAATCCTGGATTGTGATGTGAGTATTTCTGGGTCTTTTGGCGAATTCAGAGGCAATCATTTTCATGCGGGTATTGATTATAAAACTGGAGCCAAGGAAGGTATCCCGGTTTTTTCAGCAGCAGATGGATTTGTTTTTCGAGTACTTGTGTCAAGGTCTGGATATGGAAAGGCGCTGTATATCAAGCATGATCAGGATATAACAACGGTTTATGCTCATCTGAGAGCCTTTGCCGGAGTCTTAGCTGATTCGATTCTTGAAAAACAATATGCTCAAGAAAACTTTGAGCTTAATTATTATCCTAAAGCCCATGCATTCCCTGTAAAAAAAGGTGATTTGATCGGCTATTCAGGAAACTCCGGTTCCTCTGAAGGACCTCATTTGCATTTCTAAACAAGACAATCAACAACCGAAAAACCATTCGACCCTTCAACAGTTGGATATGTTTATCCTGATACCATTGCACCAGTTATAGAACAAATATTTGTTTATGACTTGGCTGACACCAGTCTACTTTTCCCATTACCCGAACCACGGTCTATTGAATTCAAAAACAATGACACCATAGAAGTTGGCCACACCATCGCACTAGGGCTATCGTTATACGATCGAGCGGACAATGAAGAAAACAGATTGGGCATTAGAGACCTAATAGTCACTTCAAATGACCAGCCATTTTTCCAATTCAAGTTGGAGCCATTCACTTTCACCCAATCCAAACATATTACGGCAGTTGTTGACCAAAGACTTAGGCTACAGGGAAAAGAATCATTTCTGTGTCTGAGAGCCTCAGGAAACAACATCCCCTTTTATGATACATCCGCATTGGGCGGGGTTATGATTTTCAAAGATGGTGAAGTAAAAAAATGCAGCATCCAATTGAAGGACATGAATGGCAACATTTCCAATGTTGTTTTCTGGCTCAAGCAATCCGAATCTAAAAAGCCAGCGCCAAAGGTTAATAATGTTAACTGCAAACTAGCTGAAAGCGGTAAAAAAACAGCTCTGGAATCTGGCTTATTCAAGGTAGAAATTGATAGCTTTTCTATTCATGGAAAATCCTGTGTTTTCTCAGATTCATCAGCCGTAAACAGTTCCGGTTTTGGGGTATACAGATTCGGTCCGGATGGCATTTCAATTTTCAAGCCTATCGATGTAGCAATAAACGTCAATAATATTCCCAAGAAAATGCGCCGAAGAACTGTTTTGGTGCGATCTGATGATGGTGTTAACTGGGTTTCCATCGGCGGGTCATTAACTGATAATTATTTCGTGAGCCAAACAACCAGCACAGGTTTTTTCACTTTAAAATACGACGAGAATGGTCCGAATATTGGTAAAGCCGAGTACTTCATAGACGACTATTCAAGAAACAAAGCTCTTTCAATTTACATTTCAGATGAAATCAGCGGAGTCGAAAACATACATTGTAAGATAAAAGGCAAGTGGGTATTATCGGAATTCAATTCGAGTCGTAACAAATTGATTATCTATGACATTAATCGACATTCGGGTAAAAGAATAAAACTATTGGCAACGGATAAAAAAGGTAACAAGTCGAAAAGCAGGATATTGGTAAACCTAGATTAAAACAACCCGTATAAGTTCACTCAAACTTCACTGAATCGATTGTTAACTTAGTGCCTCTTAAACAATAAGAAAAAATATGAAAGCAAGATTCCTCAGTATTGCAGCCACTTTATTGTTTGTTGCCACCTCATTCAACTTCTCCTATGCTCAAACCAAAACCGGCGGGAGTAATGCTTCAAAAGCTTATGAAATCAAAGTGAAAGTTGCCGGCTTGAAGGACTCTCTTTGTTATTTGGCTAATTATTTTGGAGACAAACAGTATTTGAGGGATTCGGCCTTTGCTGATGCAAATGGCAATTTGATTTTCGCAGGTGATTCGGTTTTGAAAAGTGGAATATACATGGTGGTTTTGCCTGGGAAAAAGTACTTTGAGATCATCATCGACAAGCAAACCGCTTTTACCATCAATACTATCGAGGGAGACTATGTAAATTCAATGAATATTTCAGGATCCGAAGACAATTCACTTTTTTACAACTATTTGAAATTCATCAACGGAAAGTCCAAAGAAATAGAACCGCTGAGAAGGGAATATGAAACAGTAAAGTTCTCAGACCAAGTAAAAGCTGAATCTATAAAGGCGCGAATGACCGAAATTGATTCCGCTGTATTGGGATTCAGAAGAAACATGGTGAACCAACACCCAGACTTCCTATTGTCGGCGGTTTTGAAAGCTACGGATGAACCTGTTATGCCCGATTTTCCACCCAATAAAGATGGCACTAGAGACACCGTCTCACTTTACTATTACTATAAGGACCATTTTTTTGATAATGTGAACTTGAAAGACGACCGCTTGCTTTTCACTCCGGTTTTCCATCCGAGGTTGGAGAATTTCTTCACAAAAATGATTCTTCAAATTCCAGATTCAATCACCAAAGAGGCAGACAAAATCATCGCTCAGATTAATCCAGGTTCAGAGTTGTTCAAGTATGTGGTTTGGTGGATAACCAATCATTACGAAACATCCAAAATCATGGGCATGGATGCTGTTTTTGTGCATATGGTGAAGAACTATTACACCAAGGAAAAGGCATTTTGGGTTGATGACACACAGCTATTCAAAATACAGGAGAGAGCTCGCATTTTGAATCCGATTCTTGTCGGCAAGAAAGTTAAAAATCTGGTTATGGCTGATGATAAAGGGACCCTACGCTCTTTATACGACATAAAAGCCAATTACACCATATTGTATTTCTGGGATCCAGATTGCGGACACTGCAAAAAAGTGACTCCGAAGTTGAAACAGTACTATGATTCGGTGAAAGGAAAAGGGATTCAGGTTTATGCCGTTTGCACCGAAGTGGAAATGGACAAATGGCGCAGCTTTATCAAAGAGTACAATTTGGATTGGATAAACGTAGCTGATGAGGAACTGAAAAATAACTTCAGGGCAGATTTCGACATCTCAACTACCCCTCAAATATTCTTGTTGGATCAAAACAAGCAAATAGTTGCGAAAAGGATTGAGGTTTCTTCTTTGACTGAAATTCTGAATAAGGAATATAAAAACAAAGGAATTGAACTACCCGTGTTACCTCATGAACCGGCGACAGTTGGTTCTGACAGTCATTGATAATACCCAACTTTGGAGTTAACAAATCCTGTAAATGAAATCCCGTTGAATTCATTACAATTTGGCTTGATTTACTAGCATTCTTCTCGGTTTTCCTGGCTGCTTGCTTTTTCATACTTTTTGATTAAGACCCTCATTCAAAGCAGCAATCGACAGCGAAATCCAACCTTCATTGCGGATAGATAAAATCTTATCCGACCATGTAGGCTATTGGAAACTTACGCCCTAAGCTTTCTAGATTGAATTTCCATAACGCAGACTTGATGACTCAGGTTGAACCACAAGATATTTTCTAAGGTTAAAAGCAAATCAGCTGGGCTAAATTTAGAATCCACAAAATGTTTGTGAGTATTTTAAAAAAAAGAAAGCCGGCTCGAGGCCGGCTTTCAAATAAACTTTAAATCCTAAGATTAGAAATAGAAGTTCAGGTTGATAGCGCCAGCAGCGTTGTCAGTATCAATTCCGAAAGAAGATGATTTACCAGTCTTAGAAGAAGTTGAAACACCTCCGTAAGTGGTAGATACTTCACCTTCGCCAACTGAATCAAGGTTCAATCCCCAGCCATACTCACCAGAGATAGACATTTTTGGAGCGAAGAAATACTCAACACCAATGAATCCACGAACACCGAAAGAGAAGCCTCCTCCAGCTTTAACTTCAGCGCTATAGTTTTCACCATTGTCAGAACCATCCCAAGTTTCTTTTGCAGAAGACAAACCGATAGCTGCTTCAGCACCATAGAATCCTTTCAAACGACCTTGACCACGGTATTTTTGTAAACCAGCAGCAAGGTTGATGTTTGAACCAGAAACTTTAACTTCAGCTGAGTCAACTGGACCACCACCGAAATCTACATCTTGGTTGGTTTCAGTTGTTGAGCCAAAGCCCAAACGGAGACCTACACGGTAAGCAGTGTTGTCATCCTTCATCATTTTTCCAGTGATAACACCTGGATTTTGCCAGTCGAACATGAATGCGCTGTTGCTGCCATTCATCAAGTTACCAGCATAGTCAAGCATTGAAGAGGCATCGATGCCAATGCTCCAATCGCCAGATGCAGGAAGAATAGGAGTACCTTTCTTCGAGTTCATGTCTTGTGCAGAAACTACAGTAGTAGCAAGAGCACATGCAATCATTAATACGGTTTTTTTCATGTTGTTTTTAATTATTGGTTTTAGTTAACAATCTATTGTCAAAGGTATTATGCTTGTCGTTACACTACAATTGGAAGAATCGCACTTCTTAACACAGTTATGAACAACAAGGCTAAAAGTTCGATTTGCTTCTAATCATGGGCACAAATTTAAAACTATCAAATGACTTAGTTGCAACTTTTCCTTGAAAATCTTTTTCAACTTTGGTCATAACATAATCATTTTCAACACCATAAGGTATAACCATGGCCCCACCGGGTTTTAACTGATCAAGCAGTTGCGATGGAAATTCGGCTGCTCCGCAGGTCACAATGATCCGATCATATGGCGCATAAGTGGGCAAACCGTCGAAACCGTCCCCGAAAAATGTCTTGATTCCATAGCCTAGTTTTTCAAGTAACTTTTTGGTGTTCATATACAAAGCACGATGCCTTTCAATTGAGAAAACCTTTACCCCCATTTTAAACAACACACTGGCCTGATAACCAGACCCCGTACCAATCTCTAAGACCTTCATTCCAGGGGTTAAATTCAATAAGGATGTTTGGAATGCAACTGTTGAAGGATGCGAAATGGTTTGACCAGACAATATCGGAAAAGCCATATCGGCGTATGCATGTTCCACGAAAGCATTGTCAATGAACAGATGTCTTGGCACTTGCTCAATGGCAGACAAGACGGATTCATCCTTGATTCCCTTGGATCTCAATTCAAACACCAGCTTTCTTCTAAGCCCTACATGCCGAAAACTGTCCTGGTTTTGCTCCTTCATATCTTTCAGATTGCGAAAATAGGCAAAGTGCCATGGTAAAAAAGGTTAATTTTGAAACAAATTTCCAACCTTACCATGCTGAAAATAGGGGTTGTAGGAGCAGGGCACCTCGGTAAAATCCATCTGAATCAGATTAAAGAAATTCCTGATTACCAATTGGTTGGTTTTCATGACTCATCTGATGATATTAGAAACTCGATTAGTGAGTCCCTACTTGTAAAACCATTCGACTCACTTGTCGAATTGATATCTTGTTGTGACGTTATAGATGTGGTGACCCCAACCTATGCCCACCTGTCGGTTGCAGCAGAGGCCATCAGGCAGTCAAAGCATGTATTCATTGAAAAACCCCTAGCCAACACCCCCGAGGAAGGGAGGCAAATCGCTGAATTGGCCAGAGAAGCAGGCGTCAAGATTCAGGTTGGGCATGTAGAAAGGTTCAATCCCGCTTTCACTGCGGCTGCGGAATTCATCAAGAATCCGATGTTTATCGAAACTCACCGACTGGCACAATTCAACCCGAGAGGCACGGACGTTTCTGTGGTATTGGATCTGATGATACACGATATTGATATCATTTTGAGCCTTGTCAAATCACCAATCAAGCGAATAAATGCGAGTGGTGTTGCTGTGGTTAGCGACACACCAGATATTGCCAATGCGCGAATTGAATTTGACAACGGTTGTGTTGCAAACCTCACATCAAGCAGGATTTCATTAAAAAATATGCGGAAATCGAGGTTCTTCCAACGAGATGCCTACATAGCTGTGGATTTCTTGGAAAAGAAGTCCGAAGTGGTAAGGCTTAAAACGGTGACTGGAGACCCCGACCCGTTTGCATTCACAATCGACCTTGGCCCTGACAAAGGTGTCAAGCAAATAATATTTGACAACCCTCCCATCAAAGAAACCAACGCCATCAGAACCGAGCTGGCGCTTTTTGCAAAATCAATACTAACTAACGAACAACCGATTGTTTCGGTAAGCGATGGATTAATCGCCTTAGAGACGGCTCACACAATTATTGAGAAACTAAAAACAGGGCAAGCTCTGGCTTGAATAATATGAGAAATTCAAAGTGGCTCTTTGTGATGGTGTTTTTTTCTGTTTGGAATTTATCATCATGTAACCTGATCAATCCAGAGGAAAATGCGCCCGGTTTCATAGAAGTCAATGACTTTGTTTTCAACCCCACTCCTACATCCATCGAAATGGGCTCATCCAATTCAAGTAGAATTAGTGATGTTTGGGTATATGTTGACAATAAATTCCTTGGAGCATATGAACTTCCTGCCAGGTTTCCTGTGCTCAAGACTGGAAAACAAAAAATCCTGCTGACTCCAGGCATAGAACTCAACGGTATTGCATCCACAAGATCCCCCTACCCTTTTTATAAAGGATATGTAACCGAAGAAGTAATACCTGAAAACGGCACGCTTACCATCAACCCAAACACACAATATTTCGACGCAGCACAATGTGCATTTTGTGAATCATTTGACGGCAGCGGTTTCAGTCTGGCACCGACCGATCAAAGTGACACAATCATGTATCAGTTGGCGCCAGGTGATTCCAACGTATTCGAAGGAGCCGGAAGTGGAGCGGTTTATCTAGATACGGCAAATACGCAATTCGAGTTTTCATCCACAACCTTTTACGAACTACCGGGATCCGGTGCTGCGGTTTATTTGGAAATGGATTACAAATGCAGCCAGGAAATGCAAATCGGACTCTTTATCGACCTTCCTTCATCCGGACTTGAGCAGGTGCCGATTTACAACATAAATCCTTCGCAGAATTGGAATAAAATCTACATACAACTGGGTTATGTGGTTTCAACCTATTCTTATTCAAACAAGTTTAAAATTTATTTTAAAGGCATAAAAAACAATGGAAACCAGAAGGCTTCCTTTTATTTCGACAACATAAAAGTCGTTCACTTCTGATGAACAACAGACTCCAAGCGCTGAAATATATAATTTGTGACTATTTAACTGCGTCAGCGGCATGGATCTTGTTTTACCTCTATAGAAAAGTTGCCATTGAAGGGGATGCGTTCTTTCAAAGGTTACCCGATGACCCGAAATTTTGGTACGGGGCAATATTGCTCCCAATAGGTTGGCTGATGGCGTATGCGTTTATTGGCACCTACTCCAGCATATACAGAAAATCCAGATTGAAGGAGTTCGGCCAAACGCTGTACATATCCGCATTGGGTGTTTTAGTGATTTTCTTTGCTATTCTGTTAGACGACAGGATTGTTTCTTATAAATCATATTATGAGTCGCTTGCAGTGCTTTTTGGCACCCATTTCACTTTGACCGCTACAGTTCGATTTTACCTCACTTCAAAAGCAGGATATAAAATAAAAAACCGCGTAATCGGATTTAACACATTATTGATTGGTAGCAACCAAAAAGCTTTGGCTCTCTTCAAAGAGTTGATGGCGGCTAAGGAAAGCCAGGGAAACCTTTTCATCGGGTTCGTGAGCGTGATGGAAAACAACGGGCATTTACTGAAAGACACGTTGAAACATCTGGGAACCGTGAAAGGCTTGAGAGCTTTGATTCATGAATACCAAGTTGAAGAGGTCATCATCGCCATCGAATCATCGGAACATGAAAGCATAGGAAGGATCCTCAATGACCTTGAAGATACCGGAATCATTGTGAAAATCATTCCAGACATGTATGATATTCTTTCAGGATCCGTAAAGATGAATGCCATTTACGGAGCGCCTTTGATTGAAATATCGCCTTACCTGATGCCCGTTTGGCAACAAGGCCTTAAGAGGATCATCGACATATTGGCATCGCTCATGCTCCTGATCCTGTTGCTTCCAGTATTTATAACGGTTGCCATTATCATCAAGATCACATCCAAAGGGCCGGTTTTTTTCATTCAGGAAAGAATCGGATTGCATGGGCTCCCTTTTAACATCTACAAATTCCGATCCATGCGCACAGATGCCGAATCAGGAACTCCAAAATTGTCAAGCCAAAATGACGACCGCATCACACCGTTCGGTAAATTCATGAGGAAGGTACGGCTTGATGAAATTCCTCAATTTTGGAATGTGTTAAAGGGAGACATGTCGCTTGTAGGCCCTCGTCCGGAACGTCAATTCTTTGTTGACCAGATTATGCACATTGCACCGCATTACCGTCATTTGCACAAAGTGCGACCAGGCATCACCTCATGGGGTCAAGTGAAATTCGGATACGCTGAAAACGTTGAGCAAATGGTGGAACGACTCAAGTTCGACATCATTTACATTGAAAACATGTCCTTGGCTCTTGATTTGAAAATCATGATTTATACTGTTAAAACTATTCTTGAAAGAAAAGGCAAATAAAAAAACAAACTATGAAAAACATCGCAGTTATCGGTTCAGGCACAATGGGAAATGGCATTGCACACGTTTTCGCTCAACATGGGTTCAAGGTGTCGTTGATTGACATAAGGCAGGACGCTTTAGACAAAGCTGTTTCGACCATCTCATCCAATCTGGACAGGATGATTTCCAAAGGCGCGATTAACGAGGATGTAAAACAATCCACCCTTTCAAACCTAAGTACCTTCACGTCTTTAAAAGATGGAGTCAATCAAGCGGATTTGGTAGTAGAAGCAGCTACAGAGAACATTTCAATCAAGCTGGACCTGTTTCGGGAGCTGGATTCATACTGTTTACCGCACACTGTATTAGCATCCAATACCTCATCCATTTCAATTACAAAAATAGCATCTGTCACTAAAAGAGGTGATAAGGTGATTGGCATGCATTTCATGAACCCGGTGCCAGTCATGAAATTGGTTGAAGTTATCAGAGGCTACAGCACTTCGGATGAAGTTACAGCCGCCATATTTGATTGCTCAAAAAAGCTAGGAAAAATACCAGTTGAAGTCAACGACTACCCAGGCTTTGTTGCCAACCGTATTCTCATGCCAATGATCAACGAAGCCATATACTCACTCTATGAGGGAGTTGCCGGTGTAGAAGAAATCGATACAGTCATGAAACTCGGCATGGCTCATCCTATGGGACCATTACAATTAGCGGATTTCATAGGCTTGGATGTTTGCCTATCAATACTCAAGGTTATGCATGACGGCTTCGGGAACCCAAAATATGCACCATGTCCATTATTGGTCAATATGGTTGTATCTGGAAACCTTGGAAGAAAATCAGGCAAGGGATTTTATGACTATTCCGCCGGTGGCAAAGACTTGGTCGTGGCCGGAAATTTCGTTAAGAGAGAATTATAATCGGGAATAGGCCGGGCACGAAGGCGACCTCTTGCCACCCTTTTCACATACGTTCAACTTGAAGCCGAAGAATATATCGTATCCTGTGTTATTCCATATGCCTGTGAAAGCGCCAATCCTATCCGAACCAATCACAAACCATTTGTAACGCATTGCCAACCCAAGATGCGGGGATTTGAATTCATGTAGTACAAACGGCATGGAAACCTCAAATCGACGTGTTTCATATCTGGGCGTGACAGACAGCATTGATGACCTTACAATAGCTGTTGACGCCAAAGGTATGGCCGCAACCACTGCAGCATTCGCATAAAACTTAGGAGCAATACAATAATCAAAATCAAATGCAATAGCTGAAGGAAGCCAAATAGTCAATTTGTCATCGTCTTGTGATCCAAGCGGAGTTGCAAAGGCATACTGGCTAACAGTAGTATCAAATTGCTGAACGGAATTTATAACAGCATCATCAATCTGGGGCCAAATAAAATCGTCGGAAGAGAATGCATAGGTTTCAGCTTGTTTTCCGAATCTTACTGCGCCGATATCCAATATGGAAAAGCCTGTTCTGAAAACATACTTTTTCAATATTTCTGCCGACTTGTTACAATCACCTGAACCATGCTTCCTTTTATGGTAATAGGTAAGACCTAAATCCAAACCAAATCCATACCCACGCAATTTGAAGGGTTTTTTCAAGGTATTCTCATCATCTGTGAATGAATGCCCGTAAGTACCGGTGGTTGATAATACATCCAAATCAAAAGAATCCTGTGATGTAACCTCATAATTCAACTGGTCGAAATCAATGAACGCTGCATCAAAACCACCAATAATCTTTAGTGTGGCCGCAACAGCGAGATACTTTTTTTCTCGCACTTCATAAAGCTTTTTCCCATACGTCCCCCCTATTTCACCCCATATCATGGATGCGACACGAAAAGGATCCGAAGCGTATTGGATATCATGTTGTGGAGCGTAATCGTAGCCCTCTTTAATAAATTTGACCAAATGTGTTGGGGCTTTGGTAATAGATGTGGCTGAACGGAGTGCCGTATGTATACCCCAAGAAAACTTCGATGAATTTCGAATGTAAGAGGGCCCTCTCAATCGTATGCTGGAGTATGCGTCCATTGTTGAAACATCAGAATAGTTTCCGATTTGGCTATCGTTGCTGCCATCGGTATTGTCAACATCTTCAAATCGCTCAGACAATCTTTTCCTATACAGATAATTGTTGTCGATGAATATATCACCGGAAAGGAAATTCCATTCATATAAGTAGGGAGAGCCCACAAATAGCGATGGATTAAAATCCATCCCCATGTTTCCGGAAAAGTTGGAATGGCTTATGCCCGACATTTCCTGTGAATAGGATACCCGGCAAAAGCAGGAAAACATCAACGAAAAAACGAAGGATACAAACAGCAACTTGAATTTAACCACTTCTTTCTGTATATTTAGTAATAGATGCTAATAAAACGGATTGGTGCTATCATTTGTTGTTGTCGGGAAATATCTTACCAGGATTCATGATGTTATTGGGGTCAAAAACACGTTTAATTCCTTTCTGTAAATCCATCTGAACTTGATCAAATGCGATATCAAGATAATCTCTTTGAACAAGCCCAATACCATGCTCACCTGAAATCGTTCCTCCAAGTTCGACACACAGTTTGAATATTTCACGAATGCCTAAAGGAACTTTATTATTCCATTCATCATCCGAAAGATTATCGCGAATTATATTCACATGCAGATTACCATCGCCGGCATGACCATAGCATACCGACTTGAAGCCGAACTTAGAGCCTATTGATTTCACACCAGCAAGAAGCATAGGGAGTTCTGCACGAGGAACCACCGTATCCTCCTCTTTGTAGATAGAATGAGATTTAACCGCCTCGCCAACTGCACGTCTCATTCTCCACAATTCGGATTTCTGCTTATCCGTATCAGCAAACATAACTTCCATGGCACCATGCTGATCCATTACTTCACTGATTCGCTCACAATCTTTGAATAGGCTTTCCAAGTCGTTTCCATCAACAGCAATCAACAAATGAGCTTTTACATCATCGTGGATTTGAAGAGAAACATCAACATACTTCAGCACATAGTCAATGGCATCACGTTCCATGAATTCCATCGCTGAGGGTGTGATGCCAGCGCGAAACACGGCCGATACAGCCTCACAAGCCCGTTCAGGGGATGTGAAAGGAACCAACATCAGCAAATCATGGGATGGCTTTGGAATTAACTTGAAAACGATTTTCGTAATGATCCCCAAGGTCCCCTCACTTCCGACAACCAACTGGGTCAAGTTATACCCTGTGGAGTTCTTCAAAACATTGGCACCTGTCCAGATGGCTTCGCCAGTTGGCAACACCATACGTATATTCAAAACATAATCCTTAGTTACGCCATACTTTACTGCTGCTGGTCCTCCAGCACATTCGGCTAGATTCCCACCCAAAAAACAAGAACCACGACTAGCAGGGTCGGGAGGATAAAAAAGTCCTTTTTCGGAAACAGCATCCTTAAAGATTTGATTAATCACACCCGGCTCAACGGTTGCTTGTAAATTGCGTTCATCAATCTCCAATATACGATTAAGACGAGAAGTGGACACAACAACACCACCATGGGTGGGTAGTGCGCCCCCGCTCAATCCGGTGCCAGCGCCCCTGGGTGTGACTGGAATCAAATGTTCATTGCAAAAGGACATGATGGCACAAATCTCTTCCTCAGATGATGGGCGAACTACAACTTCAGGATAAAAAATTAAATCTTCCGTATAATCACGGCCGTGTTCATGCAAAACATCGGTAGCAGTGGACACGTAATCCGCGCCACAAATTGCCACTATTTTTTCAAGCAGTTCATTGCTTACCTTGTTATATGATGTCATTTTTTTCGGGGTGTTATCAAACTTCCTGTATTTGTATCAAACCAGTCCCATTTCCCAGCTTGTATCAATTTCACATAACGTCCGTATTTAATTTCGGCATCATCGTATTGGGGATCCAAAACATTTGCAGACAGACTGTCCAATATGCCATATCCGTTTTCATAAGCAAAAATGTAAAATCCATTAGGAAGCGGGACGATGGAAAAAAAACGAGGATCCACAAGATATTTTCCGGATTTGTCAATAGCGCCCCATCTATCGCCAACCCTAACAGGCAAGGAATTAAATGAAAATACACCTGATGAGTCAAACAACGATTCGGTCAAAAATCGCTCATTACCAATTTCCAACAGCCCGCCTTTTGTACTGTCATAGACCATCGCAAATCCGTTTTCCAGCAAATCAATACGATCAAAGGAGTCGGCAATTACAATATTACCAGTAGTATCAGCGACACCAAAAGCACCTGCCAAACTGATTGCGGCATACCCGCCACTGAACTTGGCAAAATGAGGGAACCCCTCCAATGCCTGAAATATGAAAGGAATTTTGGTTCTGCCTCGTTGGTCTATATATCCAAATCGTCCGCCGATTGATGCTGCCGCCAAACCAGAACTGAATTCACCAATAGCATCAAAAGTAAACTGTGTAAGTATATTCCCCCCTGTGTCGGCTAAGGCATATCCATCGCCATTGGAAATTGAAAATCTAGAATCAGAAAGTCTTTTTATATCCTTAAAAACACATTGTAATACCAAGCGACCATCATTTCGAATTACACCAAAGCCTATTCCGTTAGAACAAATTGAGAATCCATTAATCATCTGGCCGCAGCTCGAAAAGCTGGAATCAGATAACGGCTCCCCCATTCGGGTCAAATAACCACAACGATCTGAGCGATATTGAATAAATGTGTTTTCTCCTGCTATAGACAAGGAATCATAACTCACAGAAACAACCGTATTGCCTCTACGATCAATTATTCCATAACTGCCACTTTCGGAAACAACAGAAAAACCTTGGGTAAAATCACTTGCCGAATCGTAATAAGGCTTTACAACTTCCTCACCTTTTAAATTAACGAAGCCGGTTTTCGAATAAGAAACTACACGTGCCAAACCATCCTGGAATTCAGAGACCATGGAATAATCCGGATTAATGACAACGTATCCAGAGCTATCCATGAACCCCCAATTACCTGAAAAACTAAAAGGCAGAAGCGGTTCATTTCGCAAAGCCAATCCCGAATCATTATTGAAACCTACAGGACATTCCGGAAATTGATGAATAAAATCATTGATGCTTTTTCCGGGATTCTTAAGAAAGAAATTCTCACGAATTATGAACC
>JBKDSL010000005.1:0-5337 GCA_046340555.1 Bacteroidota bacterium | reverse complement strand
CTTTCAATACGCCAGAGCACAAATTCAACATTGGATTTAATGGCCGCGATATTAGAGGTTATGGGTTCAATATCAATTATAAATGGGTAGATGGCTTTCAATATGAGGGTTCCCCGCAATTTACCGGGTACTTGAATCGGTATGATGTTGTTGACGCCCAGATAAATCGGAAATATTACAACAACCAATTGACACTTAAGCTTGGTGCTTCTAACTTGCTTAACAATAAACATTACGAGATTTTTGGAGGCCCATTGGTCGGCAGACTTTATTACTTTAGCATCAGCTTGTCAGCTCCTACCCGAACGAAAAAAAACCAATAAATCCATAAACCCAAATGAACATGAAAAAAACACTACGAATCCTTGTATTGGCCATTGCCGTTGCCGTAATACCTGGCATGACCTTGGCTCAACGTTACTTGACGGAGGTTTTTCCAAACGTTACTGTTACTACCAACGTACAATATGGAACAAACATCTCCATATTCCCTCCTCCTACACCAGCATCCATTCCGCTTATCATGGATATCTATGAGCCAACCGGAGACGTTGCCACTAATCGTCCACTCATCATTTTCATGCACACGGGAAGTCTGCTTCCAAGGTATATCAACGGAACCCCTACTGGTAGCCGTAACGACAGCGCCACAGTAGAATTCTGTAAGCAATTTGCAAAAAGAGGCTATGTTGTTGCCAATATGGATTATCGTCTTGGCTGGAATCCTGCTGGATCCAACGTTGATATTCGCAGAGGCACCTTATTGAATGCCATTTACCGAGCACTACAAGACGCAAAAGCTTGTGTACGTTATTTCAAGTCTAATGCAGCATCTACCAATACCTATAACATTGATCCTAACAAAATCATCATTGGCGGTCAAGGTACAGGTGGCTACGTTGCAGTAAACTATATCAGTTTGGATAAAACGGCAGAAATCAATTTGCCAAAGTTTCTTAGCGGTGTTACTGACCCAGCTTATGGTTTTGTAGCTGGTCAGTCATACGTAAACCAGGCTGTTTTGGGCGACTTCGACGGTTATGGTGGAATTCCACAGCTGAACAATCCAAACAACACGCCTGGATTCCCCAATAACGTTCAGTTCGCCTTTAACTTAGGTGGTGCGTTAGGAGACAGCACTTGGATTGAACCTGGAGACGCTCCAACGGTAGCCATGCACGTTGTTGGTGATCCATTTGCGCCTTATAGCACAGGAATCGTTTTCGTTCCAGGAAACCCACCACAATCAGTTGTAGACGTTATAGGCTCACAGAAAATCATCCAATTTGCCAACCAATACGGCAATAATGACTGTTTCAAGAACGCTGGGTTCCAAGACCCATACACTTTGGCTGCAAACAACTACAACGGTGGCCTTGACGGACTTTACCCATTCGTGACTGTACCTGCAGTTCAAGCTGGACCATGGGAGTGGTATGATTCAACTACCGTTGTAACCGAAGCTACTGCATTGGGTCAAAATGGTGTAGGGATTTGGTCAAACTCCCTACTCACCAATCCAGATATGTCGAAGAATAAAGGACTTGCATACATCGACACTGTTATGAATTACCTGAACCCTCGCATCGTTTACTGCTTGAACTTGCCAACAGGAGTTAGTGAGTTGGAAGCAGCTTCACAGCTGATAATAGTTTCTCCAAATCCAGCAACCGATTACATCCGAGTTGACCTATCAAACGTCACATCTGACTTGAAGTCGATACAACTATTGGATGTATCAGGAAGAGTAGTTAAAGAACTAGTGGCTACAGAAAAACGTGCTTATGAAATCAGTCGCGACAATCTTGGCTCCGGAACCTATTTTGTAAAGGTGAGTCTCTCCTCTGGTGAAGTGAACAAAAAAATCGTCCTTCAATAAAGAATTTTGAACCTTATGAAAAGGCTGCCTAATCGGCGGCCTTTTCTTTTTTATTTAGCACAAGCCGAAATACCGGCAATATAACCGGTAGTCCATGCCGCTTGAAAATTATAACCGCCAGTAATTCCATCAATATCCAAAACCTCCCCGGCGAAATGTATGCCCGGGTGTTTTTTGCATTCCATTGTTTTGAATTCAATTTCTTTCAGCGACACACCACCACAAGTCACAAACTCCTCCTTGAAAGTGGTCTTTCCCTTAACATGCAAACGTGTTGCCTTAACTATATCAACCAAGCGGTTCAAAGCTTGCTTAGAAAGATTACCAAGATCTAAACCTATTGGAATACCCGATAGATCACATAGCTTTTCAAAAAGGCGCGAGCTGATTCCTTCAAACCTTAAAGTTTCAATTTTTTTAGATGGTTGTTCTTGCGATAAGGTTTTTAGCTGGTTTCGCAACTCATCCTGAGTAACATTTGGAAGCATGTCTAATTGCACGTCAAACGAATAACTAGACTCCTGCATCATTCTTGCTGCAATTGAGCTGCATTTCAAAACGGCAGGACCACTTAGTCCCCAATGTGTGAAAAGGATCGGTCCCCTTGTTGATGTTTTTGATCCGACTACCGATACCACTGCATCCTGCACTGAAACACCCATCAAATCCAAAAAAGGAGAATCGGGAATGTTAAAAGTGAAAAGAGATGGAACAGGAGTCACTACTTGTATTCCCAACGCATGAAGCCAGTTGTATGATTCAATGTTAGAACCACCGCCTGTTGTAATGATTAGCTTTCGAGCATCTAAACATTTTTGGCCGGAATGGATTTTGAATCCTGCGAGCAATACCGATATACCATCAACGGAAAAACCCAGTTTGATTTCAATACCCAAACGATCCACCTCATCCATCAAACATTTAATGATGGAGCCAGAATCGTCGCTAACAGGGAAAACCCGTCCATCCTTTTCAATTTTCAAGTTCACTCCCCTATCTTCAAACCAGTTCATGGTATCTTGGTTATTGAACCGGGTAAAAGGCCCTCTAAGCTCTTTCTGGCCTCTTGGATAACCTTCTAACAAGCCAGGCAATGTTGCAACGCCATTGGTAACGTTACATCTTCCACCTCCAGAAATTCGCACCTTGGAAAGCACTTTGTTACCTTTCTCCAAAATGGTAACCTTGCAACCCTGCGAGGCCGCACTGATGGCAGCGAAAAATCCGGCCGCGCCTCCTCCAATCACATAAATCATGGAATCCTGGTCATTTCGTTTATTACGTGGGAGTGGGAAGGGAACTGGGTCGACAAACCTGACTTGGACGCCAATTCAAAATCCCTAAAATCAAACCCGGGCGAAACGGTACAACCAACCAAAGACCACTTCCCTCCATGCAACACCCGCGAACCAAACCAATTGCCTTTGGGTACCGTGTATTGATAGAGGCCCTTCCCTATGCAAGTAGAAATCAAGTTGCCCTCTGGCGTGATTTCGATGATTTCAAATGGGTCGCCATCGTAAAAGTGCCACGTCTCGTCTGATTTTATTCGATGCAAAGCGGAGAATCCGTCAGCTGTAATCATGAAGTATATGGCTGTAGTGATATTGCGTCCATTCGGAAATGGTCCATCCCCATCAAATGACATTTCGCTCCGATATGTTTCCCTGTACCAACCGCCTTCAGGATGAGGAAGCAGCTGCAATGATTCGATTAGTTCGTCTGGAGTGGTCATGTTGATTCAATGAAGTAAGGATGGAGACTGATTATTTTCTAGGATGGAATTGTAAAATGGCACTTCGAAGGTACTCGCGATCCAAGTGAGTATAAATCTCCGTAGTGGTGATGGATTCATGTCCCAACATTTCCTGTACAGCCCTAAGGTCGGCTCCACCTTCTATCAAATGGGTGGCAAAGGAATGACGAAATGTATGCGGACTTATACTTTTCTTGATACCTGCCTTAGCAACCAAATCTTTGATGATTGTAAATACCATGACCCGGGTAAGCTTTGCCCCTCTCCTATTCAGAAAGAGGAAATTCTCATTACCGGGTTTGATCTGTAGTCGATTCCGATAATTATTTTCATAAATACCGATTTGCTTGATGGCTACACTGCCCATCGGCACCAAACGCTCTTTGTTGCCCTTACCCACCACTCGCAACAAGCCGATTTCGGGATGTACATTAGACTTCTTCAAACCAACTAACTCGGAAACGCGTAGTCCAGAACTGTAAAGTGTTTCCAACATCGCCTTGTTGCGCTCGCCTTCGGGCTTGCTCAAATCTATTGTGGCAATGATGGTATTGATTTCCTCCACCGTCAAAAAATCAGGGAGCTTACGTCCCAATTTCGGCCCCTCCAAAAGAGTGGTAGGGTCATCGATAACCACGTTTTCCAACAACAGGTATTTATAGAATGATTTGATGCCTGATAATACACGAGCTTGGGACCTGGAGCCCATACCCAATTCATTGATCCATTTGAGGAAATCCTGAAGGTTTTGCAAATTCAGTTTTTCAGGACTTATAGGCTGTGAAAGGGTTTTTATGTACTGCTGTAGTTTTTCGATATCATGCTCATAAGCATCCACCGAGTTACCAGAAAGGGAGCGCTCCAACTGAAGGTAGCTCCTGAATCCTTTTATGTATGACGGCCAACTCACGAGGTAAATTTAACAAATGCCAGTATATGCAGGAGGCGGATTGCCTAGTCATTGGTCGTTGGTCATTGGGCAATAGCTTTAGTACCAGTGGCAGTTTTGATTGTCATTGGTCACCCTTCGACGAGCTCAGGGAGGAGTTGGTCATTGGGGAGTAGGGAGGCGATGAAAAAGTAACAGTTGCAGTAATAGTACCAGTACCAGCTATGATGGTTATAGGTTAATTGGTCATTAGCATGTAGGTAGGCGGTTGGCGGGGGCGGATTGTTTAGTCATTAGTCATTGGGGAGATGGGAGATGGGCGCGTTGGTTGTCCACGAAAAGTGCGAACCACAAGCTCGGCCAGCCCAGGGGTGTAGCCTTGTGCGACAAGGACGAGCAGGTGGTTGGTTTTCGTGGTGCCCTTTTGGGTTACTTTTTGGGCAAGCAAAAAGTGACAGAAACAAACACTCAAAGACGAGAAAGCCATTGGGACCAAAGACCGGCTCAGGGCAAGCAGGCTCAGGGCGGAACAGCAGCAGTAGCAGTACTAGGAGCAGTTAGCGGGAAAACGGATGCAGCGGATCAAACCCTTCGTCTGATAGCTATCGGACCAGCTGAGGGCGGAGCCCTTCGACTGGTTCAGGGCGGAGCGGATTTAAACAGTTTTAAATTGGTATTGCACCAAATCCGCGTTGATCTTCAAAATCGGTTTAATCCGTGTTCTTTTCAAGGCTGAAAACCACCTACAAACCATGAGTTCGACAAGGACACGAATTCAATCGGGCTGAGTTATATTTGCATGATTATGAAAAT
>JBKDSL010000004.1:0-16547 GCA_046340555.1 Bacteroidota bacterium | reverse complement strand
GGTTTCTCCTGGCACCAATGGCTACACGTATTCGGTTCCACAAGACTCAGGAGTGGTTTACACTTGGACCGTACCAACTGGAATTACCATAACCTCCGGAGCAGGCACCAACACCATCACGGTAAATGTGGCCAGCAACTTCATCCAAGGCAACATCACCATAACTGGAAGCTACACGAATTGCCCTGCTCCTAGTTATATCCGTTCATTCTTTGTTGAGCGAAACATCCCAGCGGTTCCGGATCCGATTTCAGGCCCAGCAGTGGTTTGTCCGAACGCTACTGGTGTGATTTACTCTACTACTGGAACCCCTGGTGTAAACTACCTGTGGACAGTACCAACTGGAATGACCATCACTTCTGGACAAGGACTCAATCAAATCAGCGTGAATATCGGAACATCCTTCATCCAAGGAAATGTTCAAGTAACCGCCTATTATGCTGGTGACACATCCAATCAAAGTTACCCAACCATCAAGTGGGTAACAAAGGATGCTCCTCCTACTCCTTCATCCATATCTGGACTTACAACAGTATGTGGCAATTCAACAAACTTGGTATACAGTGTAACTGCTATAGCTAATGCAACTTTCAACTGGACAGTGCCAACAGGTTTGACTTTGGTTTCGGGTCAAGGAACCAATGCTATTACGGTGAATTCCAGCAGTGGCTTCATTCAAGGTTTGATGACGGTTACTGCGAGCAGCACCACTTGTCCGGGCACAACAAGTAACCAGCAGAGTATTACCATAGTGAAAAATGCTCCAGCTACTCCTGCGGGTATTAGCGGTCCAAACCAAATCTGTCCAGGCACGCCTGTAACTTATAGCGTCGTGAACCCAGTAGCAGGCAACATCTATAACTGGTCGATGCCGAGCGGTGTAACCATCACCTCCGGTGCAGGAACAAGTTCGGTTACTGTTAGTGCAGCTTCGAGCTTCGGACAAGGAAACATTTGGTTGTCGGCATCACTACCAGCATGTAGCACATCCACCAGCAATGTTGTGTCAAAGTTGATCTCCAAGGATGCTCCTGCTACACCTGGAACCATTTCGGGACCAGGATTGGTTTGTCCGGGTGCCACAGGAGTGGTATTCTCTGTACCAAATACTGCTGGAGTAACTTATAACTGGACCATGCCAGCGGGTATGAGCATCACTTCAGGAGCAGGAACCAACAGTATTACCGTAACAGCAGCCAGCAACTTCAGCCAAGGTAACATCTGGGTATCTGGCTCCAATGCTACCTGTTTGAATGCCACGAGTCAGGCGACAAGTAGGCTGATTGCACGGGATGTTCCAGCGGCACCATCTGCCATCAGCGGCCCTGGTACTGTTTGTCCAAGTACAACTGGCCATGTGTATTCAGTTACTGCAGTTGCAGGTTTGACCTACAACTGGACCATGCCGAGCGGATTGACCTTGGTTAGCGGACAAGGCACTAATAGTATTGTGGTGGATGCCGCTGCAAGTTGGATCCAAGGCAATGTCAGTGTTACCGCCACCAACTCTACTTGTGGAGTTGCTAGCTCTGCTAGTACAAAGCTGGTTAACAAGACCGGATGCAGAATGGGAGACCAAACACAGGTGGGAGAGATAGAAGTATTCACTGCATTCCCTGTGCCTGCTCATGAGGAAGTAATCGTCCGATTCGAAACACAAGACGAAGCTGAATACCAACTTGACTTGTACGACATCAAAGGTCAATTGGTGAAAAGTCGAAGCGAGCTTTCAATACCAGGCAAGAACCTGATGGTGATGGATGTGCGAACTTTGAATAGCGGCATTTACATGATGCGCATCACCGGGGCCAATGGTCACAAAGGAAACGTAAGAGTTGTTGTAGAATAAGAAAAGTCACAACATAAAAAAGGCTGGTGAGATTGAATCACCAGCCTTTTTTATTTGAAAAAGTTTTTTTTAGTCTTTTGTGAAATACATACGGGTGATGAAGATACCATTTCCATCATCCTTACCAGCATCAGATTCAACGCCACTAGTAATGTGAAGTAGCTTCCAACCTGATTTAATCATTTCATTCATCTTAGCAGCGATGATGGCATCATTGGCGGCAATGTTTCCGAAGTTGATACCAGCCAAAGAGAAGACGTTAAGAAGCTTGGTTTCTTTCAGGTTTTCTCCTTCTTTTTTCAAATCTGATCGTTTAACATCATCTTTCTTGGACTTACCTTCTTCGCGCTCGGTGGTGATTGAAGCAATATCAATAGCACCTTGGTTTTCAATCAGTCGAGAGCGACCGATTCCACCTGGTACGATGGACTCAACGATGGTGATTACTTTGAATTCTTGTGCAAGCGACATAGAAGCGGCGGCACAAAATGTGAACACGGTAAGAAATACTTTTTTCATTTTTAGGATTGATTATGATTGTTATGATTAATTATGATAACAAATTTATGAATTAGAAGCTTACCCTCGGTATTCATTCAATACAACAATGTGCCATAAAATCGCATATACTATTCATCATCAATACACTAAGCCATATAAAACAAATATTAACTTTGCATTTTATTTAAAATGATAAAAAGCATCGGCACCGACATGGTTGAAGTTTCTAGGATTGAGAAACTCATTCAAGAATCCATTGGGTTCAAAGAGCGGGTTTTTTCTCAATCAGAAATCAGTTATTGCGAGTCAGGGAAAAACCGTTTTGAAAGATATGCCGCCCGTTTTGCAGCAAAAGAGGCTTTTGCAAAGGCTTTGGGAATCGGCATTTTTGGAGGAATACCCATGAATGCCATATCCGTAATCCACGGAGAAAATCAGCGCCCGGAAATAAAAATAGATCCAGCTTTTGAAACACAAATAGCAGATTTGATTGGCACCAAAATTCACTTATCATTGTCCCATACATCAACAAAGGCCATTGCATTTGTGGTGCTTGATTCCTTATAATAGACAACTTAAATATAGCTAGATAACTACAAAGTAAGGCTTTTCTATTACTACCGATCACATATATTTGATTTTCAATATCATAAATCTATTAAAATAGATTGGTTCGTGATCGTTTCCTATTGCGTAAAAGCCCTTTATTCCTTATCATTGTAGGCTGATTATCAATCGCTAACCATCTTCAAGAAGCGTTGTTAAACTCAACGAGTTTATGCTTCAAAAGCCCTTAACCACAAAAGCGGTAAACTTCCGCAACAAGCTTGCCTTAAACCGTCAACATTGGCGATCCAAGCGCCCATACCCTGTTTTTTTATTGTTTATTGCCTGGATAGGATTCGGTAATTCGATAAATGCTCAAGTGTTGGATGGACTTCCACCAACTTACACAGCATATGGATTGAGATTGCTTAGAAGTGCTCATACCACAGCACTAACTTCACCTGCCTATCCAGCAAATCCCAATTCCTCCTATATCCCCACTTCTGTTTCTGGTCCGGCCATACGTGTTAGGAGAAGTTCGGATGACGCATTGCAAGATGTTGGATTTTTGCCAACGGGTGCATTGGATCAAGTAGCTTTACTCAATTTCATTGGCGGCCCAAACCTGATAACTTTTTCTGAGGATCTAACCCAGCCGACTTGGAGTAAGGTAGGCGGTACCATCAGCGCCAACGCTCAGTTTGCTCCAAATGGATCCAACACGGCTGACGTTTTTTACGAAACTGCACCAACCAATGAACATTTTACTGATTTCAACTACCCAACACCTGCAGCTTCAACATCTTACATTTACTCCGCTTGGGTAAAACCTATCAATCACGTAAACCGAAAGTTTGTGCTTCGCGGCGTGTTCCTGAACGGTGCAAGCAGTGCCTTTGTGGTTTTCGACTTGACAACCGGTACTATCGTCTCAAACAATGGAGGACTTTGGACCAATGTAACGATCACTTCAGCACCTAACGGGTTTTATCTCATACGTGGAACATACACAACTCCAGCCTCAATTCCCGCTCTGAATGACCTCGTATTCCGAATGCAACATTTCGAGGCGACTCCACAAGCGAACATCTATGCTGGTAGCACCACAATTGGAACAGCCATATGGGGAGCACAATTACAACCAGGACCAAATGCCTTGGGATACACACCTACCGGTGCTGCCCCCATTCCTATCACACCAGATGGCTTCGTTTATACTTGGTATGATCAATCAGGCAATAATCGCCACATCATACAAACCAACCAAAGCAACCAACCTTTACTGGTTGAACAAGGAACCACCCGTGTCAGTTCAGGTGGCAAGCCAACAGTAGTGTTTCAAGGAAATGGAAATTATATCACATCATCATTCCTGTCAAACAACTCAGCCTCCTTCACAGCAACAAACTCAACAATGAACATGGTTGCGCGGTGGAATAGCATTTTGGGTAACGGCAACCTGGATGTACCATTCTCAATAGGCACCGTTAACGACACTAGACGAGGAAGAGGATTTTACAGGCAAACAACCATGCAATTGGGCTGGATGGGAAATTCCAACAATGTGCAATCTACAACATTGCTGATTGACACCGTAGGCAATCATAAGATTTATGGTGCGAATCAAAATACCTCTTCGCTTACGCTTTCACAAAACGGTCTAGAATCGCTTTTGACGCTACCTGCTACTGTACTAACGCCATGCGTAGGCATCGGGCTTGGTCAGCCAAACAACCCATTACTTTCCGGTGATCAATTTACGTCCATATCCATATCTGAAGCAATTGCGTTCCCTGTATCATTGACTGCAGCAGAGAGCAAGATATTGAATTGTGACCAAAGCATTTTTTATTCAATAACAACTTCGCTACCAGGGCTAGGCATATACGCAACAGCAGTACCAGACCAAAACTCATGCAATTTGGCCTTGGAACAAGTTTATTGGAACACAAATACGGTATTGAAAGCAACCATTGCTGGAAATAGCCTGACTAAAGTCATCACAAACGCATGGGACGGTGGAGGAGCGTCTTACAATGCCGTTTATGACAATGGTTATCTTCAATTCCGTGCAGTAGAAACAAACCGATCGCGAGTAATTGGATTAAGCAATACGATAACCGGGGTGAGCAACACGCAAGTACAATATGGCGTTTGGCTGCAAAGCAGTGGACAAATCGGGATTTATGAATCTGGCACAATCAGAGGAAATGCCTTCGGAACATACTTCGCCAACGACACTTTCAGAGTAGCTGTTGAAACCGGTGTTGTCAAATACTACCGCAACGGTAGACTTTTTTACACCAGCGTTCTTTCGCCTACGTTACCACTTTTGGCTCACGCTGCATTGTTCGAGGTTGGAGCCACTGCGTCTCAAGTCGTTGTAGCTAATTTAAACAGTGGAACATTCAATGCAATAGCCTTGAATGCCGGCACCGGGGGAAATTACCAATGGATTTTGAATGGAGGAAATGTGGGAACCAATACCACATCCTATTCCAACCCAGCTCTAATCAACAACAATGTTGTTTCCTGCAATCTTTCATTGACCGGATGTTTTACTGGAAACATACCTTCAAATAGCATAAGCATTCAACAGGTGGTACGCAATCCTTCCACCGACTTCTACATTTCATCCAATCCAGACACGAATGGCTGCCAGATGGCACGCGAGTCTGTCAAGTGGAGATTCACAAACCTTAATAATGCTGCAAGACTCATTGAATCGAACAATTCAACCACCAAATCACTATCCAATGGATGGGATGCTTCATCAGTTAGTTATAACACAGTAACGCCAGGTGGCTTCGTGGAATTTACCGCTCCGCAAACGAATAAAACCATTGCGGTCGGACTTAGCACGAATTATACCGGACCATCTTTTGCCAATATAGACTATGCAATTTATCTGAACAGCTCTGCTGTTTTGCAGATTTACGAAGCCGGTATTAGTCGGGGAGTTTTCGGCAATTATGCCCCTAATGACGTTTTTCGAATCTCCTGGATATATAATCAGATTCGATACTACAAGAACAATATCCTGGTTTATACGAGCACTTTGAATCCATCAGGAACTTTGATGGTTCAAGCTGCATTGAATGAAATCGGAGCCGCAGTGAATAACGTTACTGTATCAGCGCCAACTTCAGGCATTTTTACCGCCAGCATAGTAAACGGAAATGGAACATATGCCTATGAATGGCGCGTGAATGGCACAGTTGTTCAGAACGGACCGTCAAACACTTATTCAAACAGCGGATTAACCAATGGCAACATTGTTACCTGCAACTTGATTTACAACGGATGTTTCACTGGGCCAATTGTCTCAAACCAAATCACCATACAAAACACAAACCTAGACAGCGGACTTAAATTTTGGATTTCAGCCAATCCGGATTCTGATGGATGCTTCAAAGCAAACGAATCAGTTGTATGGAGGCACATCAACCTTGAAAACACAGAGCGCACAATCATTAGCGGTAACAATATTACCAAAACCTTGCTTGCGGGATGGAATGCAGCAGGCATGTCGCACAACGCCGTACACAATAACGGTTATGTGGAATTTACCGCATCGCAGACAAACACAAACCGCATTGCCGGTTTAAATACTTCCTACCAGGGAAACAATTATACCAACATTCAATTCGGCGTTTACTTGAGAAGTAACGCCACATTTGAAATATATGAGTCGGGGATTTACCGAGGAAATTTTGGAACCTATGCTCTTAGCGACACCTTCCGTGTAGGAATTGAGAACAACGTCATACGTTATTACCGTAACGGACATTGGTTTTACACAAGCCCCATATCTCCTGCAGCTCCCATGTATGCCACCGTTGTATTGAATGAAATCGGCTCAACGGTTAGCAATGTGCGGGTATTGAATTTTACCAATGGTTCATTTACCACAAATTGGATAAATACGGGCTTAGCCCCGAATCTGGATTGGCGATTGAATGCCACATCTACAGGCATTAGCAACATCACATACAGCTCCGGCCCATTCAATCAAGGAGATGTCATAAGTTGTAATGCAGCACTCAACGGATGCATAGTACAAACTGTTGTATCAAACAACATTACCCTACTTCCCCCTATTCCACCTCCATCCTTGTCTTTCCATGTGCAAGCAAATGCTTCCTCAACCGGATGCATACTGGCGGGAGAGGAAGTTAAGTGGCGCATACTGGGCCAGGATAATGCTTCCCGCTTGGTTATAAATGGAAACAATATCAGAAAAGCCACATTGGCTGGTTTCAATGCGGGATCGTTAGCACTTAACACCGTTGTAAATAACTCTTGGTTGGAATTCATCGCAACAGAAACCAACACCAATAGAGTTGCCGGATTGAGTAATGCCTATTACGGAACCGCGATCAGCGCAATCCAATATGGTATCTACCTTCAAAACACTGGTTCCTTTTCCGTATATGAGTCCGGTGCCAACCGTGGTGCGTTCGGAACATACTTGACTGGAGACACATTCGCTGTTGCATTGGATGCAAATGTGATCAAGTACTACAAGAATGGCATCATGTTTTATACTAGCTCGGTTGTGCCAACCGGAGGGTTAAACCCGGCTGTAGTATTGAATGAAATCAACGCCACCATTACCGATGCAGTTGTTTGGAAAAGAACAAACGGGTCTTATACTGCTATCACGTCAAATGCAGGTCCAACAAGCTCATTTCAATGGATGTTGAATGGAACCAATACCGCAATCACAACAGCTACGTATACATTCAGCACAAATACCCTGTCTGATACGATTACCTGCATTTTGCGGCCAACAAACTGCCAATCCTCTCAAATTGTCTCCAACAGAATTAGGTTCAAGCAACTTTTACCCAACCGTTCTCTGGCATTTTACATCGAGGGGGTACACAATCAATCTGCCTGCACCATAGCCGAAGAAGAAGTTGTTTGGAAATTCACCCGATTCGCGGATGAGACCCGCACTCAACGCAATGGCAATTCCATAACCAAGATATTATCTGCAGGATGGGACCAAGGTGCGGCCTCCTACAACACAGTTAAAAACGGAGGCTATTTGGAGTTCAGGGCGATAGAGACCAATACAGCGCGTATGTGTGGTTTGAGTGCCGTTTATGGAGCTTCTGGGTACGCGTCCATCCAATTCGCCTTTTATCTTCAGTCTGGCGGAGTGTTAGGTGTATATGAGTCAGGAGCGAATAGAGGCAATTTTGGAACCTATGTGAGTGGCGATGTTTTCCGTGTAAGCGCAGAATCAGGAACTGTAAAGTATTTCAAAAACGGTGTTTTACTTTACACAAGTACACTTACACCAAACATGCCACTATTGGCCCATGCCGCATTAAACAATATCGGTTCTACCATTTCAAGTGCGCGCATATTCAACTTCAATGCTGGCACCTTTCAAGCGATTGCCCTTCAAGCAACCACGAATCCATTATACTCATGGAAGCTCAATGGCACAACTGTACAAACAGGCTTGTCTGATGTTTACACCAACAATAACCTAATCAACGGCGACACTGTTACGTGCGAACTTAATTTGAACGGCTGTCTGTCAGCCTATAGTTACCAATCAAACAAGATCGGCATAAGCATAGTACCACAGCAACCGATTGACTTCTGCATCACAGGTGTTCCGTCAGCTCTTAGTTGCAAAATAGCAGTTGAGCAGGTGAAATGGAAAATGAGTGACTTGACTCTGAACATGTCAATTGTAAACACCAATGGTTTGGTGAAAAACGCCGGAAATGGGTTTTGGAACGGTGGAGCGGCATCCTGGAATACCGTTGAAAACAATGGATACTTCGAATTCAAAGCCACCGAAACCAATAAGCTTCGAGCAGCGGGCTTAAGCGCTTCAAATCCAAATCCCGCACAAGGAACAATACAATTTGCCTTCCTGCTGCAGGCTGACGGAACTTATGGAATATTAGAGAGCAACACCAGTAGAGGCAACTTTGGCCCCTATGCTACCAATGACCTGTTCATGATAAAAGTAATAGGTAACGTTGTTAAATACTATCGCAACAACAACCTTATTTATATCAGCACGGTCATACCCGTATTACCTATGCTGGCGGATGTTTCGATCAATGAAATAGGAGGCACCATTACTGATGCGGTAGTTTCGAATCCAAATAACGGCACATTCATTTCCAATCTAATTGGAGCAGGCACGTACCAGTGGGCAGTCAATGGCACCATAGTACAAACAAGTGCTTCACACACCTACACAAATGCAAATCTCAACAACAACGACACTGTCAGATGTGTCCTGACCACCGATTTCGCGGGATGCCAACCCCAAGTTGTTCAATCCAATTTCGTGCAAAATGTTTTTGTACAGCCCAATGGCTCTGAATTCCATATCCAACCTGTTACAACCAGTGGCACCTGCTTAAGAAGTATTGAACAAGTTAAGTGGCGATCATCCACGGTAACCAATAATTCAATGAACATTACAGGTTTCAACAACCTGATTAAAATGCAAAACGGTGGATCATGGAATGCAGGGGCAGCATCATTGAACCAAGTTCATAACAATGGATTTTTCGAATTCACTGCAATAGAAACCAACAAGGCTCGATCGGCTGGCTTAAGTGTTTCAAACTCTTCAGGAAATTTCATATCGATCCAATTCAATTTTTACCTGATGAATAATGGGACCTTCAGGATTTATGAATCCGGAGTTGACAGGGGCCAGTTTGGAACTTATTTAAGCGGCGACATATTCCGTATTGCAATTGAAAACAATCTTGTTAGGTACTACAAAAACGGATACGCGGTTTACACCAGCCAAATCAACCCTAATCCGCCATTAATTGCCGACGCATCCTTCCTGGATATCGGATCAACTTTAAAGAATCCAAACATATCCAATTACCATGGAGGCGTTTTCCAAGCCTATCCAATAAATGCCGGATCCAATCCTTCATACGAATGGAAGCGCAATGGAACAACGGTACAATCTGGGGGCTCCAACACCTATACCAATAGCTCGCTGATTGTAGGTGACACGATAGTTTGCCTCATGACCACATCTAACAGCGGATGCTTGCCATTTACTGTTGGTACCGATACGGTATTGATACAAAACCAGTCACCAGATTTATTTGACTTCGCTATCGTTTCTGAAACAGATACTGCCACATGCACGCGGGTAACTGAAGCTATCCGTTGGAAAGTTGCAGATTTGTCTCGCGATATGGTGATTACCGGACCTGGAGGTCTTCGTAAGATTCAAGGAGCGCTTTGGGATGGTGGAGCTTTCTCGTGGAACCGCGTTTTCAGGAATGGTTATTTTGAGTTCACGGCACTTGAAACCAACAAAGCCCGCATGATCGGACTTAGCTCAACAAACCCAAACAATGGATACACCAATATCCAATATGCCTTTTATCTTAAATCTACTGGCACTTATGAAATCAGACAATCGGGAGCTACCATCAATTTGACCTCTCCGAATTTTGCTGCAGGAGATGTTTTCCGAATTTTCTGGGATAACAATGAAATAAAATATTACAAGAATGGCCTGCTGGTATATACCAGCATGATACCGCCTACCGCTACACTATATGCAGATGTTTGTATCTATGACGGTGGAGGCACCGTACATAACGCCTATGTGAACAATCTAGGCAATGGAACATTTACCGCACAGACAGTCAGTTCGGGCACCAATCCTACATATAATTGGAAAGTCAACGGAAGCTTGGTGCTGAGTGGCGCATCATCCACATATACCAACCTAACATTGAATACAGGCGACTTGGTTACATGTGAACTTGGATCACCACTTACCGGATGTACAACCACCGCACTACCATCCAACATCATTTCCATTGATGCCAATACCCAACCCGGCACTGATTTCGCCATAACAGCTACATCCACACCTTTTGCATGTGCCCGATCTGTTGAAGAGGTACGGTGGAAAAGGACAGATCTGACCTTGAACATGGCGATTACAGGTGTAAACAACTTGGAAAAGCAAAGTGATAACACGCAATGGAATGGGGGCGCCGCGTCCTGGAACAAGGTAGCCAACAACGGACATTTGGAATTCACTTCCAACGAAACGACTAAAATGCGCATGGTGGGTTTGAGTACCTCCAGCATCGGTCCCGACCAAGCGTCTATTCGCTATGCGATATTGCTAGAAAACACAAGCACATTCAAAATTTATGAAACAGGCATTTACCGTAATGTGACAGGAACATACAGCTCAGGTGACATATTCCGCATTTCAGTTGAAGCCAACACCATCAGATATTATCGGAATGGCGCTTGGCTTTACACGAGTGCACTTGCCCCCACCCTCCCTATGGTAGCAGATGTATCCATTTTTGAAATCGGAGGCACCGTGACCGATGCGCGAATTACGAACTTCCACAATGGCGTATTCACTGCATCTGCTGTTAACGCCGGGGTAAATCCGACTTTTACCTATGTATTGAACGGAAGTGTAGTACAAAGCGGCACTTCATCCACCTACACGAATACAAACCTGGTATCTGGCGACAGCTTATACTGTAACATTCTGGCAAATCTGGCCGGTTGCGGAAACCTACAACCAATACAATCCAATCGAATCCGAATAGAAACCTCGGATCCGGCACAATCCGATTTTCATATCAAAGGAGTTGTTAACCCAGCATCGTGCGGTATTTTAATTGAGGATGTTAAATGGAAAAAATCGGACTTGGTAAATTGCAATGCGAACATCAATAATTTAACAAAAAACATTTCAGATGGTATTTGGGATGGTGGTTCAGCATCCTGGAACACCGTGGCACTGAACGGATACTTCCAATTCACAACCTCCGAAAACAACAAAGGGAAAGCCGCCGGACTTAGTGTGACCAACACCAATGCCCTGAACACTTCGATTCTTTATGCGTTTTTGCTTACAGCAAACGGTGAATTGCGCATCACAGAGTCAGGTGCAGACCGTGGTATCGTAAATACATATGTTGCAGGTGACATCTTAAGAATGAGCGTTGAAACCGTAGCCGGAGTAAACCGCGTACGATACTACAAAAATAGTGTATTGATTTACACGAGCACCATTACAGCAACCACCTTGCCCATGTTGGTGGACGCATCACTATACAACATAGGATCCACCATCAACCAGGCAACTGTTGGTAACCTTAACAGTGGAGGCTTCACCGCTTCCACATTGAATATGGGCACGCCCACATACCGTTGGTACTTGAATGGCGCACTTGTACAAAATAGCACATCCAATACATACACGAACGCAGCCATTACCAATCAGGATCAGGTTTACTGCATTGCCACTCCTGGCTTAAACGGCTGTTCGAACACTTCAATCAATTCGAACAACTCAATATTCAATGGCTCATTTATCTCCGTTACAAACCCACCTGCTGTTTGTGAACCCAACACAGTAGATCTTACTGCACCAGGAATAACCATCGGAACAGGTCCCGACATGCTACTGACCTATTGGCTAGATGCAGCCGCCACTATTCCAATGCCGGCTCCAACCCTTGCAACTGCCGGTACGTACTACATAAAGGGTGTACGAAGAGGTGCTTGTACCGACATCAAGCCTGTGACTGTAACGGTGAACCCTTCTCCAACAGCCAGTATATTGTCCACATCTGGAAACCAAATCACCTGTGCAACTACCAGTATCAATTTGACAATACAAGGAACAGGATCATATCTATGGGATAACGGACTTTCCACCGCTACAAGATCGGTAACCAGCCCAGGAACCTATGTAGCCAGTGTTACGAGTGCCAGTGGCTGTGCTCGCACCACGACTTTCACTGTTTTCCAAAACACCGTTCCACCCGTTATGTATATCAACGGAAACACCTCACCCATATGCCAAGGTGCAACCGTTAATCTACAAGCAGTGCCATCCATATTTAACAATGCCCTGCGGCTTGATGGTGTGGCACAATATGCAGCACCAGGGGATTGGTTCAATTACCAGAATTTCACAATTGAAATGTGGCTTAGAGCAGGTAGCTCGCAAACTCCTTCTGCAACTATTCTTGACAATAATCACCTACCAGGAGTCAGAAGCTGGGTAGTACAACAAAATGCAGGCAACGCCAATCAGTACCAATTCATCTGTTACAATACACAAGGCGCGTCCGCTACGGCATCTTTCACCTTAACGGCAAACACATGGCAGCATGTAACCTTGGTTAAATCACCAAATGCACTCCTGATTTATATAAACGGCACACAATCCACCTCCGTTCCTTGGACCTTAGGAGCCATCAAATATGACAATAGCCAACTATTAAGGATAGGAAAATGGGGTGGCGGAACACGTTTTTGGAACGGACAAATAGATGAGATGCGAATCTTCGCCAAAGACATATCGGCTGCTCGAATCAGCTCCGATATGAATAGTTGGTTCCCATCTGTAACTGACGACCTTATTGCTGCTTACAAATTCGACGAACCAGACAATTCCCTTTTCTTATCGAATGCAACCAACTATGTAACCAGTAATGCGCCTGTATACGGTGGAGCCAACTTTATTACTTCCGGAATCCCACTCACTTCCAGTTATACTTATTCTTGGAATCCCGGAGGCAACACCAACAACTCTATCAGCTTCATTCCCACTGGAACACAAATCTACAATACCAATGTAACAGGTATCAATGGATGCTCAACAATCGACACTACTGAAATCAGTGTGAGTTTAAATGGTATTGCAACAGTAACTGGATCCACTCCAGGATGTCAAAACACAGCTCCTGCCACAATCACCATCACGGGAAGCGGGGCGATCGCACCTTATACATTCTATTACACAGTCAACGGAGTACCCACATCATCAACTACGCCGCTTAATGCTTCGTCAGTTACGATCCAAGCACCCAACACAGCATCTGGCACATTCCTTTACGACATCAACAATCTTACCTATGCGAATGCTTCCTTCTGCCTACAAGCACAAACGGCGCAGGCAAGCATAGTCGTAAATCCTGAGCCACTTATCAATGGCGTGACCGATGGATTTAGATGCGACAGCGGCGTGGTCAATCTAAGCGCATCTTCAGCGGCAAGCATCAACTGGTTCACAACGCCAACAGGAGGAACACCTGTGTTTACTGGGGGTAATTACACAACTCCAACATTGACCGCAACAACTGTTTATTATGTGTCAGCTTTGAACGCACAAGGTTGTAGCAGTTCGGTCAGAACCCCTGTGGATGCGGTTGTTGAATACCCTGGCATGTGGCTGGGTTACACATCTGATTGGGACACGCCTTTCAACTGGGGCTGTTCAACATTGCCCACTTCAACAACCAACGTAACAATTCCTACAACGCCCATCGGAAACTTTTTCCCTGCAGTAAACTCTTCTGGTATTTCCGTATGCGGAAACATCACTATCCAGCCTAGTGCGTCAGTAACCATCAACAACGGTAGAAACTTGTCGGTTTTTGGAAACATCCTCAACAACGGTGCCGCTAACTGGGGTGCTGGGGAAATCCGACTGGCTGGAAGCTCGCAACAACGTATTAACGCGTCCGCCACTCAAGTAATCGGCAGATTGCAAGTGAATAACACCACTGCCTATAATGCCATAAAACTGTCGACTGATATGTCCATTGACCAACAGATCAATTTTATAGATGGTGTAATTGATTTAAATGGCAGAACGCTCAATTTGGGAACAGCAACTACCAATGGAACAATCATCGGACAAAGTGCAGCAAGCTATATACGTAGCAATAATGGATTCTTGCGCATCCGAACAAACACAAACACTACATATTCTTTCCCAGTTGGTGATTCCCTGTACTATACCCCATATGTCTTGCAATTGAATAGCGGAGCTGTAGCCGGTTCTGATATACGTGTGAAGGTCGTGAATGCTTCACATCCAAATCTAAGTGCCGGAATCGATAGGATTTTGCGTTTTTGGAGCGTTGAGCCTACAGGCCTGGCTGCAAATAAGAATTACAATGCCACATATGTTTACGCTGGCGCATTCGAAGTGTTAGGGCCAGGCACGTTGTATCCGGTAAAATATAGTTTGAGTAGCGCAGTGCCTGGTTGGAATGGCTGTCCAGGTTCTGTGGTTTGGGCTGTCACAGGCTCATCGGGCTCTCACAACCCTACAACGTTCACTTTGCAATGGAATGGATTAACCGATTTCTCGGATTTTACAGCAGCAGGCAATAATGTGCCGCTTCCTGTTGAATTGATTTCCTTTGATGCCAAGCAGCAAGGAAGGGATGTATTGGTTTCATGGGTGACAGCCAGCGAGACAAACAATGACCGTTTTGAAGTTGAACATAGCCCAGACGGGAATGATTTCAATAGGATTGGCACTGTAAATGGTCACGGAACCACATCTGCCACACACGCTTATTCATTGTTGGATAAGAACCCATCCGAAGGCATCAATTACTACCGATTGAGACAAATAGATTATGACGGCACAGAAGATGTCAGCGATCCCGTGGCGGTAATGTTCAACAAAATCTCAACCCCTATAACAGTTTATCACGACCATGCGGGTGAGTCATTAATAATAAGTTGCGCTAACAGTGCAGGTCGCGCACAAATAACGCTTTATGATGCCACAGGTAAGTCGATTGTTGTTTTTGATGGTGATGTGGATAAAAACTGGAACCGAGTGCTTTCATTACCAAAGCTAGCGGCAGGCATGTATAGCATAAAATGCATTGTCAACGAAGAATCCTTGACAATGAAGCTTATCCAGCAATAGGTTTCTTATTTATTTGTGTTTATTATATTTGAGCAAACTGATGCTCAAATGAACCGACTATTTACCCTGCTGTGCATTTTACTCGCGCCCTTGATGGCTGATGCTCAAAACCATCAAAAGACAAGCTTTCAAGTTCCATTAAAAGCCACCTTAACTTTAGAGCAAAACATCACAGACCCAGACGTTCATTTATTGCGCAGGGAGTTGCCTAAACCGCATCCAGGTATTGACAAACAAACAGCTCGAAATGCCAAAACAGCACTGGAGCATTACAGAAGGGATAATACGTCAAACCAAGGAAATAAAAGCGGATCCATTGCACCAGCCCCAGTACTGTACCGTAATTTTTTAGGAAATGGGTTTAATGGTTACGTGCCTAACGATAATGACCTTGCTGTTTCTAATGGTGATATGGTTTGCTCAGTATCCAATTCAAACATTTGGAGCCGCAACCTTACCACCAACATTACCTATGGTAGCTTCACTCTCCACTCTATCTCCACAAGCCTCGGATTACAGCAAGAGGAATTCGACCCCAAAGTTTTTTATGATCCTCAGGAAGATCGTTTTGTGATATTATTCCTGAATGGATTCACCGATAGTACTAGCAATATCGTGGTTGGTTTTTCGCAAACCAATCTTTCAAATGGCGCCTGGAACTTTTATTCGCTACCTGGAGATCCGTTGAACAACAACCTTTGGACGGACTATCCGATGATGGCCATGACCGATGATGAGCTATTCATAACCGTAAACCTGTTGTATAACGACTCTACCTGGCAGGCGGGCTTCAACGAATCCATCATCTGGCAAATCCCAAAGTCTGATGGTTTCCAAGGAAACACGCTAAACCCAACATTACATTCAGGCATCACCTACAACGGTCAGCCGTTGCGAAACCTGTGTCCGGTA
>JBKDSL010000003.1:0-2019 GCA_046340555.1 Bacteroidota bacterium | reverse complement strand
GCGCCATGCAACAGGCCATGTGCAAACACTCGTGCTTTGCCCCACACGCGAACTAGCCGTCCAAATCGATCAACAAGTAGAGGCCTTAGGTTATTTTTCGGGTATTGGATCGATTGCTGTTTATGGTGGAGGTGATGGTGTGTCATATGAACAGCAGAAAAAGGCCATCCGTGAAGGGATTGATATCGTGATTGCCACTCCAGGGAGGTTGATTTCCTTTTTGGCAACCGGCGACATCAAGTTCGATCAACTGAAGCATTTGGTATTAGACGAAGCCGATCGCATGCTCGATATGGGTTTTAATGAAGATATCATGCGTATCGTGAGTTATCTGCCCAAGCAGCGACAAACATTGCTATTCTCTGCCACCATGCCTCCTAAGATCAGGACCTTGGCTGGCAGACTTCTTCAAAACCCGGAACAAATCAATATTGCCATTTCCAAACCGGCAGAAGGGATCGTTCAACAATGTTACATGGTGGATGACGGCCACAAATTGGATCTTATTTCCCGGATTTTGCGGGAAGGTGGTTTTGAAAGCATCATCATTTTCGCGTCTACCAAGGAGAAAGTAAAGAAACTGGATAGCGCTATGCGTAAAGCAGGTTTTGGATGCCATGCTTTCCATTCTGATTTAGAGCAACGGGAGCGGGAAGAAATCATGCGCTCATTCAAGAACCGGCAAATCAATATGATTATAGGAACGGATGTTTTGTCTCGAGGAATCGACGTCGAAGGCATCGATCTAGTGGTGAATTATGATGTTCCACCAGACCCTGAAGATTATGTGCATCGTATTGGTCGCACCGCACGTGCAGAACGCACCGGCACGGCTATCACATTTGTAAATGGTGATGACTTAAGCAGGTTCAAGAGGATAGAAGAGTTGATTGGCAGGGATGTGGAACGAGTACCCAATCCTGAAGGCATCCCGGTTATGCAAGCATCATCCGGGAATGCAAGCCGTAGCCATCGACACCCTTCTGGAAACAAACGTATGGGGGGCGGAGCAAAGCACCATCAAAAGCGTCGGAATCCAAATTCAGGAGGTGGACAAACACCAACAAAAAGTAGCTAAGTAGATTCGCTTGTTGTTATATCTCGGTAATATCCGAGGCCACAATCCATCCTTCGTTTCCATTGGCCAATCGGATTTTTTTCCAAGTTTCCAATCCATCCACCACCGTTACCTTGGTTCCTGAATGCAACATGAATAGGTTGGCTCCATCTTCGGTTGGAGAACCTTTCACATAGGTGGCTTCTGAAGTGATGATGGCGCCTTTGTTCTCATGCATGTGGTTGTCGTGGTTTTCAACCAGCACCCATGAAAGCAGACCCAAAATCAAAGTTGCGCCGAAGGTGTAGAACGACCATCTCCTGATTTTTGGATTTTTAAGGAACAAGTAGGCGGCGAAAAAAATAGTAGCTAACCATAGAAGGATTAATGTCAAAACTGATTTTACGAAAATAGTGCCCCCGTAGGCAAAATCACGCCACCACTGTTGGTAGAAAAGTACTGGGCTGGGATCAATCTTATCAACGGTTGATAGGTATGTCATACGCAGGTTATGTTCTGCATCAGGTTCGTTCGGACTTAAAAGCAACGCTCTTTCATAGTGCAAAATGGCTTGGGCGATTTGTCCTGTTCGGTAATAGGCGTTGCCTGTATTATACTCCAACTCAAAACAACGATAGCCCTCATTAAGTAGAGAATCATAAAGAGTCAATGCCGCGGAATAATTCTGACTCTTGTACAAGTCATTTGCTTGCTTGTATATATTGTTAGCCTTTATATTTTCTGCTTGCACTTTGAAACCGAAACAGCCAATAAGTAACACGCAGATGAAAGTGGATTTATGCCAGTTCCTTTTCAGCATCGGTGATGGTTTTTACGGTTTCTTCATATATGTTACGTGGATTTGCACCAGCAGCTGATCCGGCATAGCGGGCAAATTCACAGGTATCCAGGATTCTAATGATAGTATCTGAGAGCTCAGTTGATGCACCCAGTTTTTGAAG
>JBKDSL010000002.1:0-8058 GCA_046340555.1 Bacteroidota bacterium | reverse complement strand
ACCTTATTTATTACGTTCATGTATTTTTCAAACAAATGCCCCCTGTTAAAGTCGGTTTGCCCAAGGCTAAAGGATGCTAAGGCAGCATTTTTCTGAAACTCTGAATCATCAGCAAACTTCAGTATCGCAGTTGACATCGATTCAGAATCACCTGAATCAATATTGATGCCACAGCCTGTACTGCAAACCAAGTCTGAAATCCATCCTTTTGTGTTTTGAATAATGGGTAGGCCTGCGGCAAAACTGTCGAAAAGTTTGTTAGGTGATGAGGTACCTAAGACCGGAAAGGGCTTGAACATTACAAAGCTTGCCTGAGCTAATTTCAGCCATGCCGGCAATTCAGATTTAGGCAATAGTCCTGTGAAGTGAACTTGAGCGGTTAAGCCGAGTTCGCGAGCCATGAGCTCCAAATCCTTCCGACAGGCCCCGTCACCTATAAAAACCAAACCCAAATCGTTGCGGTGTTTAAGATTGAAAAAACCGTTTAAAATCTCATCACAGGCATCCATCAATCCAAGTGATCCAAAATACAAGAAGAGTTTTTTATCAATCAAGTGCTTGGGAAACGCAAATGGAACAGCACTTGAATTTTGAAATAAATCCGTATCGCTGGAATTGGGAATCACATCAATCATTTTTCCAGGAACTTTATTAGTTATATAATCACGCATTCCGGGGCTTAATGCGACAATAGCATCGGATTGTTTGTAGCAAATTGATTCGAACCAGTAAGCCATTCGGTTGCGCAGTTTGCCTTTGAAAAGTCCCATCTGAACACCCCCTTCCGGCCATAAATCCCGAACTTCAAAAATCAACTTAGACTTACTAAATATCTTTGATGCTAGTCCCGGGACTCCAACCGTGATAGGTCCTGAACTCGCGACAACTACATCATACCGACCGCGACAAACAAACCATGAACATAAGATAGCGAATCGAATGGCATTCCAAATCCGTTTCGATTTCGAAAACAGATTGGAATCGGGCGCATTAATTATCAATACCTCCATACCATCGATGCACTGTCGATCAATAAATTTGCTTGATTTGATATCACTCTTGTAATAAGGAGCCGTCAATATAGTAACCTTGTGTCCAGCTTGAACCCATCGCTTTCCAAACTCATAAGGCCTAGTTGACCAACTCCCTTTGGTTGTACCGAAGTATTGGTGTATGTAGGCGATTCTTAGCAAAAGTGGTGGGTGGTGATGTTAGTGGCAGTACCAGTTACAGTACCAGTTATAGTACCAGCTACAGTACCAGTACCAGTACTAATGACAGTACCAGTACTAATGACAGTATCAGTGGCAGTTGTTGATTGTTAGTGGTTAGTGGTATATTAAAATCGTAAATTGTCACCAAAGCATAGCTTCGGGCGCTTCGGGGTATCAAAATCGTCAACACTTTGGCAATCTCAGGGCAAGTCGTCAATTCCCACGGTTTTATCGACCACGTACAATGGCCTGTTTTTTACTTGAAGGTAAATTCGTGCAAGGTATTCGCCGATGATGCCTAGAGATATGAGCTGAACACCACTGAACAAGGTAATGACAGCTACAATGGAAATGAAACCAGATGGAACATCGTAGCCCAAAAGCTTCTTGATCAATACACCTGTCAAATAAATCATGGAAACTAAGATCGTATATAACCCAATGTGAGTAATCAATTTCAAAGGCTTATTGCTGAAATTGAAAATGCCATCATAAGCCAATTTGAAAAGTGCTTTCATGGAATATTTGGTTTTACCCTCAGCCCTACCATCACGATCATATTCAAAGGGCACTTGCCTGAAACCTACCCAAGATCGAATACCTCTGAGAAAACGACTTCTTTCCGGCATGTTATTCATATGATCCAGTACTCTTTTTGAAATCATGCAGAAATCCCCGCTGTCATGAGGTATAGGATGTTCACTTAACCTACTAAGCATCCTATAAAAAACCCAATATAATGAGCTCATTACAGCACCCTCTTTTCGATTTTTTCTTACTGCATAAACAACATCAACACCTTGCAGCAACCGTTCATAGAAAGGTACCAATAATTCCGGTGGATCTTGCAAATCCCCATCAATTACCATTAACGCTTGTGTGCATTGCGCATGAGCCATTCCTGCGGAAAGAGCAATCTGATGTCCAAAATTACGACTCAGCAATACACCCTTGAACCTTTTGTCCTTGGAGGTAATATCATGAATCAATTGTGCAGTTTGATCTTTGCTACCATCATCAACCAAAATGACCTCAACGGAATGTCCGCAAGAATCCATAACAGATTGGAGTCGTAACACCAACTTACCAAAAACCTCGTTCTCATTGTAAAGTGGAACAATAATGGAAATATCAGGACGACTCATATTTGAACATTTTTTTAGGAATATAATAACCAAGGAAAACAGCAGCTAAAAACATATAAACGACCCTGCAAGGGAATAGGTATCGTTGCTCCATGTAAACAAAACCATGAAAAACAAAAAACGCAGCAAGTACAGCCAACAATATCCAATAATCCTTCCAATACTTGTATTTGAATAACAACCAAACCGCCAAAGCGATTATGAACATGTTGATGAAATTCAATAGTGCGTGAAATACCCAATAAATAAGTTCCCCATTCAAACCGGATTTAGCGAATTTTTCAGGTGAAACGGAATTGATTTGTAAAAAATGTCCGTTTATGACCCTAAGCAATGACTGCTTAACAGTCATTACCGGATGATCTATGATATCGTTCCAATTCCATGCGCCAAACACATCGGCGACAGACTTACCAGAATCAGATGACAATTGTCTTAATTGTCGACCGGATGTTTCATAATCTTGGAAATCCCGACTTCCTTGCCGAGTTGTTCGATCCCAATAACGCCAATCCCACGTCTCATTACGGTATTGAAATCTACCTATATGCTGGACATAGGCAAAGTAATCATCTTGATAATAAGTAACCCTAGTGTTGGGCAATTGCTTTACTAGAAAACCAGATGATAAGACAGCCAATCCAACAACCACTAAACCGATGCGAAGTGAACGAAAATGAGTGGTTTGTAAGGAACCTTTGATGAAAAAAGTAAGCAACCAAAGCAAGGGAATCGTAAGAATAGCATTAGGTCTAGCCATAATCAACAGAAATAAACCTATAAAAAAGGAAATATGCCAGCGATTGCCATCCCTTCTTAAGAAACCATTTAAAACCATTAAAATGGATAGATAGGCCAGGCATTCGGCCCAAATGCCCATTGAGTAATAAATATGCAAAGGGATGATAAAAGTAAATGCCATGAACAAATTGGCTGTCAAAAAACCATATCCACTCATTATAGCACCATAAACCCAATAATGCATCAAGGCAATTAACAGACACATCCAAATCCGTGCAAAAAGAAGCTTTTGATCATCGGATGAATGGTCACCGGCCAAATAGTAGGGAATGGCGTAAAACAATACGGGGCCAGGAGCCTTACTAACGGAAACAATATCAAAAGGAGCATTACCGCTTACAAAAGAAACCAAGGCTTTGGCCTCGATATGAAAATCCCCATCCCCGTAGGGCTTGGATTTAACAGGAGACAACAGGAATAAGCCAAAAAACCCAATTGATAACCAGAGCCACATCAAACGATGAGGAAGGTTAAACCAATTCAAAATTCTAGTTTTCATATTTTACTGATAATCTAATTGCTAGTTATTCACGAACATCGCTCCTATCTGTTCATCTTGTATGGATGAGTCAAAAAGCCCCATACCTCCCTCTGGGAAGAAAGTACATTCGCCAATTATCAACTTATTATTTTGGACATAGAAGTCGACCCGAACAAACTTAAAAGATCCAGCAATCAAGGCGGATGTTTCAATCATCTGATTTAACACAACTGGAGCATTGATTTCAATTTCAGGTTTGGGATATATCATACCCAACTCCATCAAATTCCAATCCAAGTCGTAAAATGCACGTTTATGTTGACTGAACCTATCGATGTCTACTTGGATGAATTTCGGTTTGCCATTAAAACAAAAGACTTTGTAATCATGCAGTTGACCTCCAAGAAACTCCTCTACCACCAGACAACCTTTCATATTAGAGTAGTGTGATTCTCTTGAATAAAAATAAGGATCCACGCTAAACCAAAATCGAATAGCATCCAAATTAGACTTCATCATCAACTCCTTACGTGAACGAATCACACGGTTCATGCCGCTCCCCCTATTCATCTTGATGATACAAGGATAATTCAAATCAGATACAATCAATTCATTAACGTTTTTGAAAACAGCGATTAACGGGACAAATCCGGTCAATCCGTGTTTTTCATACAGCCAAGATCTCATTTTGGATTTATCTGCCAATATCAACATATCAGAACCAGGAATCATGCGCTTCATCCGGTTGATTTGAGCAAAAAAAGAATTTTTAGATAACAAATAATATTTTTTATGGAATCGAAAAGCATTAACGAAACGGATGAAATTCAAAAAAATGGCATCTGGAATCCAACCTAATCCAAAACGGAAAATAAAATATTTAATCTTTTGTAGGTTCATTGGTATTGGATCCTGCAATAGCAAGCATGTCAATATCCACTTCTTTTCGCTTTACTAAAGAACTTGGATTATATACAACATTAAGGCATCCAACACCAACAAGCAAGGGAGTCACAAATGTCCTCAAGGCGGAATGGAAAGTTGTATAGACCCCAATCGAGAAGAAAATGAATAATATCGATCTAAGTATAATGTTATTATTTTTTCGCAGGATATTGAAACCTACCAAAATAAGCAGAATGATATAGGCCAATCCGAAAGAGCCATGTTCAGCCAAGAGTCTGCTAGCTTCGATATGGGCTGTAATGTCTTCCGTGTTTTCCCGTAAGTGTTTGGAAGCGGCAACCCCCACTCCGAAAATGGGATTCTCAGCCCAAAGTTTCAAGTCACCATTAAAGATCTTATATCGACTAGTAGTGATCACATTGAAGTCCTTGTCCTTAGTACCCTTCATGGTTCCTACGGTTTCTCCAGCATATCGAAGTGCCAAGGTGCCTCCCGTGATTTCATTCACCGCAATGAACGTAACTATTATCAGAATAAAGCCGGGTATTAAATATTTTCGGATATCAGGGATACGGTTTCGAATCCGGTACTTACGATCAATGAATATGGTCATTATTGATATCATGATTACGCCTAAAGCACCACCAAGCATTCCGCCTCGTGAAAATGTCAGCAATCCCTGGAAAAGAAAAAAGACCAAAATACCTGCATCCAACAATCGGTTACCTGTCCAACGCCAATCGAAAATCCAAAAAATGAATATCAGAAACATCCCTAAGCCAATAACGGTAGATACCTGATTGGGACCAAAACCACCACTAGCAACCGCATTTGCTCCCAAACTGAACTGAATACTGTCCAAATCAGGTGTTTTTATAAATATACATACCAATGCAGCAAACATGGGATATAACATCAATTTCAAAAGCTTCTTGAATTGATCAAAGGTCAATTTCAAACTACTAAAAAAGATTACGGCCAAAGCCACATTGACTGCTCCTAATCCATTGAATACAACTTCTAAAAAATAGACTTCATCGCTGACAGCGAACAAGAATGATGGTAGAATCATAAACAACATCAAGATGCCGTTTCGTTCCTTGTTAGCTCCCGAAAATACACCTAGCAACAGAAGGAAAAACATCATGTATTTGCTTACCTCATAAGGTACAAAAGGAAAAGCACCTGAAATCCTAGAAATTAATTCAAACGCAGTCATGTAGCAAATCACCATGGCAATCGAGTACAATCGATTGGGTATGGATGGTTGGAACATCGCAGTGCCTGAAGTGATGGCCACGAAATAAAACCAAGTAATAAGAGGCCAAGGTGAAAAGGCAACCAAGACACCTAAGATGGCATGGATCAAAAACCAAAAAAGTGAACTCCTCGAATAGGCGATTCGGTATACCATCAGTAATCAGAGGGATTCAAATCCATTAATTTCCTGGTGTACATTCCCCAGAATTTTGCCATGTTATTCGTAGAGTCAAAATACTTTTCAGCATTGTATCGGTTCTCCTCAGAAACTGCGTTCCAATTTATTTGAGATTTCAAAACATCGTGTAAACAACGATGTAAATCACCGATATTACCGTTTTCGAACAAATATCCATTGACACCATGGGTAATGTTCTCTCGGTTTGCAGGTAAATCAGTCACTACTGGAATACAACCACAAGCCATGGCTTCCATAAGGGATGAAGAGTAACCCTCCGTATTGGGAGCGGAAATATAGATACGGCTTTTCTTCAATAATTCAGCTAAATCGAATTGCTTCAAACGACCGTGGAATATGACACAAAGATCCAATCCGAGTAGGTTTGAAAGTTGTTCCAATGAATGCCGTTGACTTCCATCCCCAACAATATGCAATTTAAAGTCATAATCCATTGCTTTCAATTTAGAAACGGCATGGAGTATCAAATCATGCCTATAATACCATTCAAGCGAACGAGTCACAATAATGTGAACAGGCTGTATAGGTTTCGAATGAAATGGTTCATATTGGAAAACAGACAAGTCTATTCCTTTGGGACCTAGGATGATTTTGGAGTTATCGACTCCAATGGAACCCATATGTTGATACATTGTATGACCCCACGCATGAATCAAATCGGATTTTTGATAAACCTGTTTCTGAATCCAACCTTTATACAATTTCGACAAAAAAGTGTTGGGAAACAAATCCGTTGCTCCTTGTTGAGCAACTACTCTAAGTCTGGCCCGCTGGAATAAGGCCAAAAACCCATAACTGGTGCTTCGCTCCGCAAGTACGATATCATAAACTGGTCCTCTGTTAAAGAACATGGAAATCCATTTGGAAGCAAATGCCATGATTCTAGATATCCGAGAACCATTTTTGGGTAGCTCGTAGGTTTCGATTTCATAGCCAGACGAGCTCTTGATTCCTTCAATCCAAGTCTTGGCGTCCGCCCGATAAGTCTCTCCCATGAAAAGAATCCTCATCTAGCTAGTCAATTGCGGTAGGTGGTGATATATGCATCCATGAACTTCTTGGCTGCATTTTTAGATTGCAAATGCAACTGAAAGGCAGTGGATCTTTCATATGCAGAAGACAAATCGTTAGATACCGATTGTAGTGCATCAGCGAAAGCCATTGGATTACCTACCGGCACAACAGTACCGTATTTATCCTTTCCCAAAATAGCTTCACATTGACCGGCGTTAGTGGTAACGATGTACAATCCAAATGAACCATACTCAATCAAGGATACCGGGTAGCCTTCACTGAACGAACTCAATACACCGACATTACATTGCAGAGCGTATTTACCTATATCGTCGGATGGCCCTATTACCTTTACCTGGTTGCTTAATTCGTTTTCTTTGATAAAGACCTGAACCCTATAAGCAATGACCTGGTCGATGTGGGAACCAACAAGATAAGCCTTAAATTGAATGCCACGATCCTTGAGTAACAATAGGGATTTAACCAAATTGATATGGTCTTTTTGCTCTCGAAAATTGGCCAGATGTAATATTCGTAACCCATTAGATGTGAACTCCAGTTTGTCACGGATTATGATTTGCATATCCGAAAAATTCTCCAAGTAACAGATTCGGGATCGATCACATTTCAATTCTAGGATGGCCCAGTCGAAGAGTCGTTGGTTGACCATAACCGCGCCATAGAACCACCTAGATAGGAAAATAATCAGAGGTCGAGGCTTAGCCTTTACAAGGTTGCTCAATCCAAGATGGTGATGCCAAATAACCTTGACCCAGGGAAGGAACAACTTCACAAGCATGCTCCAAAAAACAGATGTGGAATGTGCGTGTACAACATCTGGTCGCTCCTGATTGATTATCCTTACCAATCGAATCAAAGAGATGATGTCGTAAGAAGTACGTTTATTGAGAAACCAATAACGAACCGAACTTGAAATCTGTGATTTCAGAATTCCTTCGTTCCGAGTAGCAATCAACAAGCTCTCATGCCCTCCACGGGCAAAGGCATTAGCCATAGTAACGGCCATACGTTCTGAAC
>JBKDSL010000001.1:0-2645 GCA_046340555.1 Bacteroidota bacterium | reverse complement strand
GGATTGAAAGGTCCATTGGGATGCTTGAACTCTGCTCGCTATGGCATCTCTTGGGGAGCCATTGGTGCAGCCATGGATTGTTACGACTCCGCATTGCGTTACTCGAAAGAGCGCAAGCAGTTTGGAAGACCCATCGGTGGATTCCAGTTACAGCAGAAGAAGTTGGCGGAGATGATTACTGAGATTACCAAAGCGCAATTGCTCACATGGCGCTTGGGTGTTTTGAAAAACTAAAATCGCGCTACACCAGCACAAATCTCCATGGCCAAGCGCAACAACGTTAACATGGCTCTGGAAATCGCTCGCGAAGCACGCCAAATACACGGCGGCATGGGCATCACGGGCGAATACCCGATCATGCGCCACATGATGAATCTCGAGTCAGTGGTAACCTACGAAGGCACACACGACATCCACTTGCTGATTACCGGTATGGATGTGACCGGGGAGAATGCGTTTACGTGATGGACGATATACGATATACGATATACGATATACGATTGATGATGGACGATTTAATCCCGCAGTGTGCGTGGCACTACTGCGGGGGACGATGGACGGGGGACGGGGGACGGGGGACAATGGACGATGGACGGTGGACGGTGGACGATGGACGATGTAATCCCGTAGTGTGCATAGCACTAATGTGAGGGACGATTGACAACTTCATATTAATTACTGCAATAGTTAATATTTTTACTTTTTTCACTCTAAACTTTTCAAATGGTAGAGATTTTGAAGCGTCGCACCAAGGCAATTGGTGTGGAAGGAATTTTACTTTCCAAATCAATTGAGCATTCTCGGCTTGGGGATGTGGTGGCCAGACAATTAATACGGTCTGCCACATCTGTTGGGGCCAACTACCGGGCAGCCGTAAGAGCAAAATCGACTGCAGATTACATCAACAAATTGAAAATTGTTGAAGAGGAAGCAGACGAAACCTTGTACTGGTTGGAAGTATCCGAATCGTGTGGGCTGTTAAAAGCCGACGAAATCAACCTGCTGAAATCAGAGCTCCATGAAATCATTGCAATCGTTGTTGCAACAATTAAATCATTGAGAGCTAAAATCAATCACCCTAGAAACTGATTACCAATGGGATAAATCTTCAAGGCTAAAGATTAAAACGTAATCCCAACCGATACACCCATCCCCCATCGTAAATCGTCCGTTGCAAATCGTATTTCATAAATTCTCTCATTTTGTTGAAAACTTAACTTGCACCCTATTTTCTTACTCTCTATTTTGCGCCCCAATACAGAATTCCAGTAGCTCTGTGTGGGTCGGGTTTCGACGATGGTTTTTGAGTGCTTTTATGCTCGTGGACCGATATGATGGAGGTGTGATAGCCTTCCCTGACTTAATACAGTTTTTCTGAATCGAGCCTCTAGGACTTGCTGTATGTATTTGGATGGGAAACAAATGGATAATCATCTTGCATGTGGATCATGCAATACCGGTTGATGGCTTTAGCCATGGGCCTTGCAATGCCTATGCTGCATTTCCTTTTCATAAAATAGAATAACACACAACCAACCATAAACCAATAACACCTAAAAACAAAGATGAAATCATTCTTACGAAACGCACTTGCACTGGTTTGCTCCGTAGCCGGCATTACAACCTCACATGCACAGTTGTACTTGCTCAACGAGGATTTTTCCACTGCAACAGGCACTACGCCACCTGCTACTTGGAGCAACATCAATGTAACGGGACAAGCCACCGATTTGTGGCGTTTTAACAACCCAGGCAATCGTACGCCTGGATTTCCCGTGACAGGCAAGTTCGCCATCTTCGACAGCCAGAATTATTCTGGGGGTGGTGGTGCTGAAAAGGCCATCTTGGAAACCCCATTTATTGATTGCTCGTTTTCTCCCAATACCTTGTTCTTTTTCGATCATCAATTTGTTGGAGGCAATGGCGGTTTAGGAACGGTTGAAATCTTTAATGGAAGTAGTTGGTCTGTGTTGGCAACTTATTCCGCAAGCACCATTGGGGTAGAGAGTGACACCTTCAACATCAGCTCCATCGTAGGTGGTATTACCAATGCCAAATTCCGTTTTGTGTGGGAAGGGGACTCTTCCAACTACTGGCTGATTGATAACGTACGCATATTGGCACCGCTTACGCGGGATGCGAATGTGGAGGATATCGATGGTCCTGTGATGCCCTTTCTGGCAGGTGTAACACCGGTGACCGTTACCTTGCAGAATGACGGCATCCAAACACTCATCAGCACCACCTTGCGTTGGACGGTAGATGGTGTTCCGCAACCCGACTACGCCTGGACGGGATCGTTGTCGTATGCACAAGAGCAGAAATTCATTCAAATAGGCACTTACAATTTCCCATCAGGTATCATCAAAAATGTGAAAGTGTGGTCTGTTAATCCCAATGGGTTATCTGACCAAAATGCGTTGAATGATACCGCTAGCAGGCCAATTGCCGCAGCGCTTTGTGGTACCTATACCATTGGTGGTGCATCTCCCAGCTTCACCAACTTTACACAAGCCGCATTTGCTTTGAACAACGCGGGCGTTGCCTGTCCGGTCATCTTCAAGGTACGCAATGGAACCTACAATGAGCAGATCAAACTGTATGACATACCAGGTTCCTCTGCACTAAACCCCGTCATGTTTGAA